>CAMCQV010000013.1 GCA_945877085.1 Chitinophaga pinensis | reverse complement strand
ACACAAACAAACATCCCTCTCAACGCATGGACGATCATACCCATTGGTGAACCACTATGAAATATTCCTTCTAATCTATGTCCTCTTGTTCTAATGATCACTGGACTACTTTGTCTTCCCACCGATCTGTAATGTAAAGTTGCTACATCATCGCTTAAGGTTTGTATTCCAAACATTAAATAATCTAAGTATTGAATTTCTGCAATTGGTCTCAAGCCTCTCATGGCTAAACCATGCGCTTGCCCCATGATGGTTTGTTCTCTAATGCCTGTATCAAAAATTCTATTCACACCATACTTGGCTTGCAATCCAGCAAAGCCTTGATTCACGTCTCCAATATTTCCTAAGTCTTCGCCAAAAGCAACTACTTTAGGATTGTTTGCAAATAAGTGATCAAAATATTGATTCAATACTTCATACCCATTTAACTGTTTTGGATTTGCATCCATCACCGCTGGAACCACAGGCACATTCAATGCACTCTTTGGTCCCTCGTTGTATAAATGTTTACTATAATAAGGCGCTTGCTCTTTATAATAATCCGCTAATAATTGACTAATTGCTTTTGCATTAGGATGCGCTGGCACCTGCTCCAAAACAATATTCAAAATTCTAAAGAGGTCTCTCTTTAATGGTTCTTTGTTTGCAACCAATTCTTGCACCATTTGATACTGTGGCGTATCCTGCGCTAAACCAGCATATACTAAATCGGCTGCTGCTTGAATTTTTGATTTGATAGGCAAAATATATTGATCCCATGCAGCTTGTTTTTTATTTCGAACGTCTTGTTTTACTTCCGACTCTAATTGGTCTAATGACTCAGCAGTAGCCAGTTCATTCAAGATCAACCAAGCACGCATTTGTTTATTACAATCCCAGTTTCTTTCCCACTCTAATCTTTCTGCAGATTTATACCTTTCATGGCTTCCACTTGTGGAGTGGCCTTGTGGTTGTGTCACTTCTTTCACATGAAATACAACAGGTGTATGGGTTGCACGCGTAAAAGCAATCCCTTCTTCAAAGGTTTCGCATAGCGCTGCATAATCCCATCCGTTTACTGTAAAAATTTTGATGCCATTGGTGCCTGGTTTTTTTTCAAATCCAGCCAATACTTCTGAGATAGAACCTTTAGTCGTTTGCAATTCTGTTGGTACAGAAATACCATATCCATCGTCATATACAATCACCGCAAGCGGAACTTGTAATACACCTGCTGCATTGATGGTTTCCCAAAAATGTCCTTCGGATGTACTTGCATCACCAATAGTACAAAAACAAACTTCATTCCCTTCATTGGTTAATCCAGCAAATGCAGGATCGGGATTTGCATTTCTAAAAAATTTAGATCCAAGGGCCAATCCAAGTCCTCTCACCATTTGTCCTGCAGTAGGTGCAATATCAGAGGATACATTCAAACGGTCAGCAAGTGGTAACCAATCTCCTTGTTCATTCACAAATGGAGTGCTAAAATGCGAGTTCATGTTTCGACCCCCACTATATGGATCATTTTCTACGTCTGCGTACAATTGTGCAAAATAATCAACAACATTAGATGTCCCTAATGCGAACATTAAAGTTTGATCACGATAATAGCCACTTCTAAAATCACCCTTTTGAAAAAATTTTGCAAGTGCAACTTGAGCGATTTCTTTACCATCGCCGAATATGCCAAATTTGGCCTTCCCTGTCAATACCTCACGTCTACCCAACAAACTCACTTCTCTACTTGCAAGTGCAGTTCGGTAGTCCTCTAAAACAGTTTTTCGAAATGCTTCAAACGAAAGCATGTCCTGATTAGATACAGCTTCTAAGTTGGATTCCATGCAACAAAAATAGGGGTCAAAATGCAATAAAAATCAAGATTGATATAAAATCAGTTAATTATTGAAATTTCAATAATTTAGAGCATCATTTGACGGTCAAGGCTTCAATTTTGATACTTTGACTCAACCAATTACCATAATAAATAATATATCTATGAAGTACATTTTTACCCTCTGTTTTTCACTTGCCGCATTGTTTTGTTCAGCTCAATCGGGCGTTAAATTTGATAAAGCTGCACATAATTTTGGGAAGCTAACGAAAGGTGTTCACAAGTCTGTCATCTTCACTTACACCAATATGGACGCAAGACCCGCTGTGATCGAATTTGCCAATGCAGAATGTGGTTGCACCCAACCAGAATACGATCAGAAGCCAATTTTAAAAGGGCAAAAAGGAAGTATCAAAGTCACTTATACTTCGCCTACTGTTGGGGCATTCAGGAAAAAAGTAAATGTAAAATTTGCGGGACAAAAATTACCGTTGGAATTAACCATTGAAGGCGAGGTGATTCAGAAATAAAAGAATAATAGTAATATTAAAAAAGGGGCGATCGTTTTCACGATCGCCCCTTTTTTTAGTCTCAAAATGGCTTAATTATTTAGACCACCACATTTTAGCATAGTTGTCATCTGTTCCACCTAAAGCAGAAACAGCAGCTTTGTAATTTGTAGGATTTAAAGAAGCTTCTGTAGGAGCATAACCTAAACGGTAAGGAATACCTCTAGAATCAACTCTGTCAATAGCAGCAGTTAAAACTGGGAAACCAGTTCTTCTCCAATCACACCAAGTTTCCCAAGAACTTAAGTAGTTATGTACCCACTTCTCAGTTAAAATTTGCTTGTGGGCTGTAGCGCTTGTATAAGCTACATCAGCATTGGCGATATAAGCATCATATTTGGCAGCATTATACACGCCGTACATTTCCCAAGAAGCTTTGATTGCTGCTTTGTACTTTGTTTCAGCCTCAGCATCACCACCAGTTGTGTAACCTAATTTAGCTGCTTCAGCTTGTAAAAATAATACTTCAGCGTAATTGTAAATTGATAATGGAGAACCTTGGCTTCTGAATGCAGAACCAATACGACTAAATGCAGCTGGGATATTTACAGCAGCGTTTCTTCCATAAGGTAACCCTTTTACAATACCACTTGCTAAAACTTCACCAAAAACTGGTAAACGTGGATCCGCTTTTGGCTCCATATAATCAGTCATTGTTTTACTGATAGCATAGTCATTACGGTTACTTACAGAATAGTTGTCATACCAAGGATTGTAGTTGTTAGGATCACCAGATACAAACTTATACATGATATTTTGAGCATTACTTGAAATTACACCAGCAGCAAGAGCAGCAGCATATTCAGTTTTACCTTTTGTGGGATTCACTTTTGATAATCTTACAGACATTGCTAAACGAATTGTGTTTGCAAAACGCTTCCAAGCAGACATATCGCCACCAAAGATAACATCACCTACTACTCCAGATTCACTTTCTTTGATCTGAGCACCTGCTTCTGTTAATTCTTTGAATAAATCTGTATAGATAGATTCTTGAGAATCATATTTTGGAGAATAAGCCTCACTTCCTTTTAATGCATCAGAGTATGGGATATCACCCCAGATATCTGTCATTCTTAAATAGTAAAATGCCTTCATGATTCTTGCAGCTGCAATTTGATTGGCTTTAGATCCATTTCCAATTGTAGTTGCTGCACCTTCATTGTTGTAGTTGATTATTGTTTGTAAATCGTATAATGGTCCAATATACCATGATGCGAAACTTGCGTTACGATCACTGTATAATGAAGATCCTGGATAAGGGCCCTCAGCTAAATGTTGTACGTATAAATTAGCCAATCTATTATTATACATAACGGTTTTCATCGCCTGTTGCGAATTGGTAAGTAATGCACTTGTAGAAGCTTTTGTAAGTAGGGTTGGAGACACATTTGTATCACCAAACTTATTACAACTCTGCATTGTTCCAAGGATTACGATAAGAATTAATATTTTTTTCATCATTATTATTTTTTAAAATTTTCTACTAATTATGCATTAGAATGTTACACGTAAGTTTACACCAAGTTGACGTGTAGAAGATAACTGCCCACCTTCTCTGTAGAAGACTTCTAACTCAGATGGATCAATACCCCATTGCTTAGTTGTAGCCCAAATTAACCATGCATTTTGAACTATAAATCCAAGATTTGCAGTTTTAGCAAAAGGCACTTTCTTCAAGATAGAAGTTGGGAAATTATAACCCAATCTAACTTCACGTAATTTAATATATGACGCATCTAACAATACATTGCTTGCGTCTCGTTGACGTGCAGTATACCAATAAGCGCGAGCTGGAATGTATCTATTATTTTCTTTACCAGCTAAAGCACCATTTGCAAAAATACCTGGGATACGAATACCACCATTACCAGCGTTACCTGAAGCAGCAGTATAAGCACCTGGGTAATCTCTCCAATCAAAGCCTTTATCATTTAAACCCACTGTCTCTTGAGAAAGACCAGCACCAGTATTAAAGTTTCTAGTTTCAGAGTAAAATAAGCCACCACTTTGGAAATCAATAGAGAATGCTAAATCAATATTCTTATATCGGAATGTATTGAATAAACCTCCAGTCCATTTTGGTAATACTGTGCCAATTTCTTGGTTGATATCATATAATGGCTGACCAGTTGCGTCGATCAAAGTTTGTCCAGTAGCTGGATCTTTTCTCCATTTTCTACCATAATAAGTTCCCCATTGGCCACCTACTCTATGCTCTAAACGTGTATCATATCTGTTTGTTGCATATAAATAAGTATTGATACCAGGTGCTAACTCTTTAATTTCATTTTGGTTTTTAGCCCAGTTAATACTTGTTTCCCAAACAAAGTTCTTTGTTTCAACAGGCTTGCCATTGATTGAAACCTCAATACCCTGACTTACGATGTTACCAGCGTTAATCTGAGCTGTTGAGAATCCACTTGCAGGAGATACATCTACACCTAGGATTTGGTCTGTATTGTTATTTTGGTATACAGTTACATCTAAACCGATCTTTCTAAATAATTTTAATTCTAATCCAACCTCATAAGCTTTTGTTAAAGCTGGACGTATACCACCACCTTTAAATTGATTACCGATTGATACAGAAGCATTACTACCATAGAAATTTCCATTATTGATTGCTAAATCTAAAGAGTGTGCTCCTAAATCTGAACCTACACTCGCATAAGAAGCACGTAATTTACCGTAGCTCAACCAATTTGTTTTTAATAGCTCTGTGAAAATGAAACTTGAACTCAGAGATGGATATAAATAAGAATTGTTTGCTTCAGGTAATGCAGAAGACCAGTCATTACGTAAGGTTCCATCCACATATAAGAAATCTCTAAATCCAAAAGAAGCTTTACCGTAAACTGAGTTTACAATCTTCTTCTCATAGCTTCTTGAGAACGAAGGACGAGATACAGAAGCAGCGATATCAAAATAGTTAGGAGAACTTAATCCACCTTCTGTAGATAATGACATCTGGCTATAACTATTTCTTCTTATGTTACCTCCAGCTAAACCATCAAAAGAGAAATCACCGAATTTATTTTTATAAACGATATTAGTCTCATAATTCATCTCTTTGTATTGATTCTGCAATTGCTTAAAATAAGGTAATGCTAATGAACCAGTTGCCATTCTTTGATCATTCTCATTAGAATAAGTGTTCATTCTTGCATTAGATTGAATGCTCAGGTGACTGTTAATTTTGTAGTTTAATCCTACATTACCAACAATTCTATTATTTTTTTGAGTCGTAAAGTTTTCAGCAACTACAAAATAAGGGTTATCCCAATATGCAGGAATACCATAGGCAGAAAAATCACCTGTTGCATTTGGATCACCAATGTTCCAAGAATTTAAACTACCATCCGCTTCACGATATTGTTTCATTCGCTCCATGTCCAATTGTCTTTGGAACCATTGGTTGAAGTTTTGAGTTACGTTTAATCCAGATAAATTATATCCTTCTGTTGGAGCACCTTTTGTATAAGAAGTTGTATAAGTAATATCAGTTGATACTGTTAATTTTTTACCAACATCAAATGACCCGTTAATACCTAATTGGTGTTGGTCTCTATTTGCGTTAGGCACCACCAATGTTCTTTGTTGGTTACCATAAGTTAATCTAAAGTTATGAGATTCTCCACCAGATGTGAAAGCAACAGAATTATTCAAATTCAAACCTGTTTGGAAGAAGTTCTTTACGTTATTTGGTTGTGCAACCATTGGTGTTAATTTACCAAATTCAGCACCAGGATACCAACTCCAATAAGCACGGTATAAATTACCATCAATTTTTGGACCCCAACTCTCATCAGCACCATATTCTAACATTCTTTGACCTTGGAACGCAGACCAAGATGCAGGATGCGCTGCAGCATCATAATTAAAGATATAATAACCTTGATCATCTAAATAACCAGCCCCCAATGTGTTTTTGTTGGTGTATGCAGAAGAATAACCGCCCGCGTACTGGTTTTGGTATGGCGGTAACAATGCAATATTTTCAAATGTTGCCCCTAAGTTTAATTCAACACCACTGTACTTTTTACGAGTACCCTTTTTTGTAGTGATAACAACGGCTCCATTAGCAGCACGTTGACCATACAAAGCAGTTGCAGCAGGACCTTTTAAAACAGATAAGTTCTCTACGTTATCCATTAAAACACCTGACTGATTTGTAATGGTTCCATCAACAACAAATATCGGCTCCTGTGGTCCTAAACCTGTAACACCACGGATTAAGATACTACCATTGTCAAAAGCAGAACTTGGAGATCCTACCAATTGCACACCAGCTACCTTTCCTGCTAATGCAGTACTTACATCAGTTGATTTTGCAATCGTTAGGTTTTCACCTTTTACTTCTTGAACAGCATAACCAAGCGCTTTTTTCTCTCTTTTAACACCCAAGGCAGTTACGATGACTTCTGTTAAATTATCTACTGTTTCTAGTAAAGTAATACTGCTTGCTTTTGCAGCAGGTACTTCTAAGTTTGCAAACCCTGTAGCAGAAACCTGCAAAACAGCATTTTGTTTAACTGTGAGAGAGAAAGCGCCATTCGCATCTGCCTTAGTAGCATTGCTTGTGCCTTTTTCTTTTACTGTAGCGGCTTCTACTGGCGCACCTTTGGCATCAGTGATCTTTCCTTTTACAGTTGTAGTTTGAGCTAGTGCAATGTTCAATGAAAAGAACATAGCCAGCATCAGGTAAAAAAATTTCTTCATATGCTTTTTGTTTTACTTAAGCCTTCAAGTTATGAAATAATGCTAGACATTGTTAACAATAACTTAACAAAAAGAATAGTTTCCATCTATTTTGTTATATTAAAAGCTATTAAAATGCTCTATAATTATATACATATAATAATAAATTTATATTTATTTAAATTTTATTTATAAGTTTCCTTTATAATGAGCATAAAAAAAGTGAATCTCAAAGAGATTCACTTTTTTTATAGTATCCAATCTATATATTCCTGTAGATCAACTACCTCTTGAACCGCCTGTTTTGATTGGTTTTTTACTTGCACCAGATGATTTGGTACTTGCTTTAGCAATAAACTTTGAACTACCTCCTGCTTGCACATTGGTTTTTGCGTTAGAGGCTGTTTTTTTGTCTGCTATTTTTTTATTAATTGCGAATCCCATATAGGTTGTATTTGATTCAAAAATAAGATTAAAATTTTACTTAGCCATTTAATAGGGATAAATCAGGATTTACTTTCTGACTAGTTCATAAGATTCCCTAATTAATGTTTGAACAAGTGTTGGACTTAGTCTTGTATTTAAAACTAGGGTATTCCAATGCTTTTTATTCATATGAAAGCCAGGTAAAATATTATCTGGATAGGCTTCTCTTAAATCTATGGATTTATCTGGGTCCGTCTTGATATTGATTCTAGGGGGGATATCATCTAAAGAAATTAATAAGAACATTTTTCCTTTGATCTTATACACTATATTTTCTGGGCCAAAGGGCTGACACTCTTCGACATCTTCAAAGCTTAAGCATAAGTCTCTTACCCATTCGACGTGCATCTTTCAGTAGTTTATAAAATAGAAAAATTAAATTCTTAGCAAACCTGCTTTGTGTAAGGTATTGATAGGTTTATTATCCCAAAATAGATCAAAGTCTTCTAATCCTGCAACCATATAATCTGCCTTGATATCCGCCAATGACATTCCTACATTGGTATGTACATTGATCTTTTCTAATAACTGAATCAACCAAATTCCTTTTTGAGGTGCTACATGAATTGAAATCGTATTTTGATTGGTTTCAAATTGCAAGTTCATCTCTTCCCATTTACTACCCTTCTTGTTACGTTGCACCATTTTTGAGGATGGCATTAAGCCGATCCAAATTGCTTTATAATTAGTGGATGCAATCTCTACAGCATCCAACTGTGTTTGAATATAATTAGGCGCAATACTTGTCTTTGGGATTTTAAATTCAAACCATTTTTGCAATGGGAATTCATAACAAGTACCATGCATATAATTTAGGATGGCTTTTTTTAAACCATAACCAAAAATTTCATGGTTGGCTCCTGATGGATCAATATGGGCAATATCATTGTTTGCAAAACTGCCAATTTCGTTGGATTGTTTTTTGACTTTGTATTTTTCAGGCGCTAGTCCTACGGGACTATGGGCAGTCATGGTAAACAAATGCCAAAAGGCGGATTTTAAAACCCCAGTTTCAAATAATTGACGTACCATTTCTAAGGAGTCCACCGTTTCTTGTACTGTTTGAGTTGGGAAACCATACATCAAATAAGCATGCACCATGATACCCGCGTCATTAAAGTGTTGACTCACTTTTGCTACTTGTGCCACCGTAATGCCTTTCTGAATTAGGTCAAGTAACCTGTCCGAGGCCACTTCTAATCCTCCACTCACAGCAATACATCCGGAAGCCTTTAATAAAAGACATAGATCCTTTGTAAAGCTTTTTTCAAAACGGACATTCGCCCACCAACTTACCACTAATTTTCGTTTGATGATTTCAATTGCTAATGCTTTCATCAATGCTGGTGGGGCCGCTTCGTCCACAAAATGAAAACCGTTTTGTCCAGTTTGTGCAATCATTAATTCCATTCTATCCGCTAATAAAATTGCTGTAGCTGGCTCGTATGTTTTGATATAATCCAAAGAGATGTCACAAAAAGTACATTTACCCCAGTAACATCCGTGCGCCATGGTTAATTTATTCCATCTTCCGTCGCTCCATAAACTATGCATTGGATTCACCAATTCAATCACAGATATATATTGATCCAACCATAAACCTTCATAGTCTGGGGTGCCTAATTGATGTTGTTTATAGTCTGGCTGGATGGATTCGTTGATATAGGTAACCACACCATTCATTAAAGTGAAGCATCGTTTTAAATCATATACTTCTTTTTTACCATCAATATGATCAATCAATAATTCGAGCGGCGTTTCACCGTCATCCAAAGTAATAAAATCATAAAATTCAAACACCCTAGGGTCAGACAAAGAACGAAGTTCTGTATTTGCAAAGCCGCCACCCATGGCCACTTTGATGGAGGGATGATGTTGCTTGATCCACTGCCCACATCTTAATGAGGTATACAAATTACCAGGGAAAGGCACAGAAATACAAACTAATTTGGGTTGAACTTTTTGAATATGTTGTTCGAAGATGTCTAATAAAATATTATCCAAATAACTTTGTGGTGCATTGAGCGCTGCATATAATTCGTCAAATGAATTGGCAGAACGACCAAGACTTTCGGCATATCGGCTAAATCCAAAATAAGGATCAATTGTCTCTTTGATCAAATTGCCTAGATCTTCTAAATACATAGTTGCAATATGCTTCGCCTTATCCTGCTTACCCATTGCACCAAATGCCCAATCTAAATCATCCATTTGATCAAAGGCATCGCCTTCTGGCAAAAAAGTTCTAGCACAAATTAAATGCGCAATCGTATCTAGCTTACCCTGTAAGAATAAAATAACTTGATCGATTGTATTGATATAATTATTTTCTAAGGCAAGTATACGTTGACAGTTAGCACTAAGTTCCCATTCTTTAGATCGAATGGCTTTAAATAATTTGGTTAACCCTTCTTTGTTAAAAAGCGCCAAGGTAACTTCTATGCCTAGATCTGCTTGTACACTTGGAATGCCCTTCGTATTTAAAAACCCTTTGATATAGGCCGTGGCAGGATAGGGCGTATTTAATTGCGTAAATGGTGGCGTGATTAAAAATACGGGTGATGACATAAGGTTATTTTACCGTCTTCATTTGTATAATATCAACTATAAAAGCAAATGCCATTGAAAAATAAATATAGCCTTTTGGTATTGACAGATGAAAGCCTTCTGCAATCAATGATAATCCAATCATCATCAAAAAACTTAATGCTAATATTTTAAAGGAAGGGTGTTTTTTGATGAAAAAACTAATGGGTTGTGATGCAAAAATCATAATCACCACAGCTACTATAACGGATGTATACATCACCCAAAGTTCCTGTGCCATACCAATAGCAGTAATAATAGAATCGATCGAAAAAACTAGGTCTAATAAAATGATTTCTAATAAGAGTTTTTTAAAAGTGCTGGTTTTAGGAACGACTTGCTGATCGCTACTATTTGCTAGTTCTGTTTTATGGTAAATTTCGACCGTACTTTTATAAATTAAAAAAAGGCCACCTGCAATTAAGATCAATCCTTTGCCAGAAAAATGAATATCAAATAAGATAAATAATTCCTGGTCTAATTTTAATATCCAAGAAATCAAGGTTAATAAAATAAGGCGCATCACCATCGCTAATCCAAGACCCCAATACCTTAATTTATTTCTTTGACTCTCCGGTAATTTATCGGATAAAATAGAAATGAAAATGACATTGTCTATTCCTAAAATGACTTCTAAAGAAATTAAGGAGATTAAAGGAATGATTGCATCTAACATATCTATGATTTTTACGAGTACAAATATAGGAATAGATTGACTTATTCCATTTCAATTATAGAGGCTGTAAGGTTAATTGCTCCTTTGTCACATTTTTAATTCTATCCTTTGAGTAATATGCCGGGAAAAATTGATCATTCGCCCATGTTTCAAATAAATTTTTATAAAAAGGACTTGACGGATTACCAGATTGTCCAGGACTATTAATCATTAACGCACTATCCCAGTCTTTTGTGTCTATCAATAGCCTAAAACTTGCGCCAGATCCCTGATTATCTGCACTACCTGTGGAACCAGGTGTTTGGCCATTCCCACCTCTTGGAAAGAGACCAGTATTCATTTGTTTTTTCTGTTCACTGCTAAGAAATGCGTTCAATGGATGTGTTAATTTAACATGCTTATATTTTGATTGCCCATAAACCCAATCCTCCATATTGGAGCCCAACTTTTTACTTAAAGAATTTACTGCTTTTTCTAATGCATACATCAATAATTGATCTCTTTTCCCAACCGCATCCTCCCCAAAATAATCTGCTGGATGCTCTATTCTTTGAACAATACTTGTTACTTGAAATGAAATAAAATTTTTGACAGTAGCAGGAATAAATTGACTAGTAAATAAGGAGGCAATCTCTTTTTCCCAAGCAACATAAATACCTGCAGCAACACTATTTTTATCTAAAACAAAATTCCAATTACTCAAACGGTTTTTAGCATTCATTAGGGCACTATCTTTAAATGTAATAGATTTCAAAAACGGGACCAACTTACTTGCAGGTATCGAAAAGTAGTCCGTTTGCAAAGCAGCCATTTTCGCTAAATCAATTTTATTATTTGTGCTAAGTACGTTATTAATTCTGTCTCCTCTATAGGCATCAGACCATGTATATCCTATCGCATCCCACCTTGTATAATTTTCTGGTGTTACATTTTGATTGGCTGTTGCAAAAAAACCATTTGTAGGATTCAATGCACTTGGTCGATCTTTAATAGGCAAGTAGCCCTCCCATTCATATCGACCATCGCCTGGTATAGGCACATAGCCACTAAAGTTTTTTCTTATAGGTACGATACCAACTGCTTGCCAACCAATATTTCCTTTTTTATCGGCCCAGATCATATTCTCTCCAGGCAAATGGCTGAATGAACAAGCTTCTCTAAAACTCTCCCAATCTGTTGCTTGATCAATCCTTAATGATGCAAGATAAGGCGCACCACCTGGCTCCATCCATGCTGCTTTGACTGCATATGCTTTATAATGAACAGAATCAATCCATGTAATTGGACCATGTAATGAATACTTAAGCTCAACGGCCACTGTAGGACTATTTTTAACCTTAATTGAGTCCTGAATACTGCGCATATCAACCCATTTACCTTTATGCCAATATTGATTTAAATTAGTTTTATTTAAATCATACACATACAAGTCTTCTCCATCCGTTTCAAAAATAGTCAAGCCCCAAGCACCAAACTCATTATGCCCAATTGAAACCCCTGGTATAACAGGTTCACCTGCTCCAATTACATTCCAACCTGGTGCCACTAAATGAACCATGTACCTCAAAGACGGCAAAGCAATTTTTCTGTGTGGATCATTGGCTAACATGGGATAACCACTTACAGTTTTACTTCCTGCAATGATCCAATTATTACTCCCCTCCATTTCTTGACTTTGGAGAAATAAATCTTTTTCGGGCATATTTGAAAGCTGCATCACAAGGTCTTCTTCTTGACTACCCTCCCCACTATTTTTAAAAATTAATTCTTTTCTGAATGCATTGTACAATGCTAAAATATCTTGATCTAATAAAGCTGGATTAATTGAAGAATCCATTTTTAGATTTGGCTCTTTTGGATGAAACCAAACAATCTCTTTTACCTTTTTTTCACCCACCTTAGCGACTGCACGTGCTAAATTTAATTCCTGTGTGATGTTGCCTAATAAACCCTGATGTCTTGAGATGACCACTTCGGGTGTCCATGCTTTAGGAGTAATATTTAATATTTTAAATTCAATAGGTAATGAATTGGGGGATTGATTCACTTCATTTATATACGAATTTACGCCATCCACATATGCATTGATAATTGCCTCACCTCTTGGATGGTAAATACTTAAATCTTTTTTTAGGTCTCCTCTATATTGAAATAATCGAGTGCCAATGTCTCTTTTTAATTCCCCTATTCCTAAAATTTCGGCTGTCGTGCCTGTGGCTTGTCTTCTCCAAACCTCAAACTGAAAAAGTCGATCTTTTACAGCGCAATATCCTTGAGCAAAAAATAAGTCATGTTCATTTTGTGCATAGATATGATTAATTCCCCATTGGTCTCTAAGCACTTCTACTTTGCTTAATAAACCTTTTAAATTCAGAATTGATTTTTGAATTGGGTCAATTTGATTTGATTGTGCATTTAAGGAAACACAAAAAAATAAAATAATGCTGCTTATGCAATTAAAATATAAAAATTGAAGTTTACTCAATTGATTTTTCATTCGTATCATTTTTGATACTTTAAATTAATCAATTTAAGTCAAAGCTTGGGACTTTAAACCTCCCAAAAAATCGTTTAAATGCCCTTATTTATGTTGCTTATACACTTTCCCATCCTTCATTATCCAATCGATGTTTTGTAAGCTTTCAATATTTTTGGTAGGGTCTTGTTTTAAGGCAATGATATCTGCCAATGCACCAACTTTTATTTCACCTATTTGATCAACTTGTCCTAATAGTTCCGCCGCATGAACAGTGGCTGTTTGGATGGCCTGAATTGGTGTTAAACCCCATGATACAAAATAGGAAAAGTCTTTAGTTTGCGGAAGACTCCAATCATACCCGCCAATATCGGTTCCGTATGCAATTTTCACACCTAACTTGACCGCTTTTTTAAAGGTTTCGGGAATAGACTTAGAAAACATAAGATTAATTGGGCTGCCTAATTTAGCTCTGCCTTCTGCCACAAATTCATTTACAAATAATGTTGGGCACCAAAAAACACCTTTAGCAGCCATTAATTGCATACTCTCCTCATCCATACCTAAACCATGTTCAATAGATTTTGCACCCGCATTTACTGCAGCAATAATGCCGTCTCTCGTCATAGCGTGTGCTGCGAAATTTTTTCTGCTACCTATTGTTTCATTACCAATAGCATTCATTTCTTCTGGTGTGAAATTTGATAATGCCCTGTAGTTTCCGTCTGGTTGTTTGATGTACCCTCTGTCAGAGTAAATTTTGATCCAATCTGCACCGTGTTCTAGCTGCTCTCTTACTGCTCTTCTTGCTTCGTCAGCGCCTGTAATTTCTTGCACTCCTTTTGGCATTTTAAATTCCCATGCATATTCTGAAGTTTTAATTGGATAATGACCTGTTGTGTTAATTGCCAAGGTGGCGACAAACATTCTTGGACCAGGAATGACACCAGCATTGATCGCTTTTTTTATATCTACATCTGCATAACCTGCCCCTTCTGTTCCTAAGTCACGAATGGTTGTAAATCCATTCATAAGGGCCCTCTCCGCAGACTTTACACCTCTTATTGTTCTGTATGGGATTGACTCTTTAAGTACTTGTACATCATAATCTTCTTGTGTGATATCCCCCTGAAGTAATACATGCGTATGACAATCAATCATACCGGGCATCACAAAATAATCAGAAAGATCGATTGTGCTATCTGCTTTAAATGCAGTTGGACCAACTGAGACAACCCTATTTCCGTTGAGTAAAACAAATTGTTTTTCTAACACAATACCTGTTTTAGTATCTAACAATTTACCGCATTTAAGTAGGATTGATTTTTGTGCTTCGGCATACAATGAAGTCAAAAGCATGAATAAGAACATGAATTGTCGCATGATTTTTTTATTTTAATTTATCCTATGAAGCAACCATTAGTGGAAGCTTTAAATATATTTTCAATACCTAAAGCTTCCTCCATTCTGGAAACAGTATGCTACAATTGCAAAGCAGGGATATTTGCATTTTTAAATTGGTTGTTAAAGTTTTTTACAGCGTCATAAATGGCATCTAATTTCAATTTTTCTTTAGCCCAAGCACTTTGTAAATCAGCAAGCTTAACTTTGACGCCATTCGTCATAACAGGATCACTAATATCAATTAAGCCTTTAAGGTAAAAGAAATCAACATTTAATTTACTTGGCCAATTGATTACGTCTTGTCCGTTTTGTGTTCTACTTTCTACAATATTTGATTCCCAAGCATCTATTTTGCCAATGATACTATTTGCTTCTTCTTTAATTGATTTTGCTTCAGCAAGATTGGCTAATGTTTCGGCATAATATTGTAATTGTTTTTTTATTTTTCTTAAATTATTGACAGAAGTATGCACCTCCTTAATATTCGAACTAATTGTAGCAAGTGTACTTTGTTGTAAGTCCCAATTTTCTTGAGTTGCTTTTATAAATGGATTTGGTAGCACAGATAGTGTTGTACTATTTGATTGCTTTGCAGAACTGTTGTTAAATGGATGCAGGGTTAATTTAGCCTGGTACATTCCAGGCGCAACAGCATATCCTGCATAACTTCCTAATACAAAAACACCATTCACGTCTGGACTTTCTGAATTTGTTCTAAAATTCCATAAAAAACGATTATGCCCTTTTTGATTGTTAAGTAAAGTCTCTGGAGCAGGGCCACCTGGATATTTTTTGTAGTTTTCGTCCTTTAAATTACTATATGTTCTAATCAATTTACCTTTCGCATCCGTTATTTCTAATGTAACTGTATCTTTCTCGTTAAGTGTTTCTGGTAAATAATAATCAAGGATGACGCCATCTGGCGCATTTTGTCCTTCTCCATTTTTCTCAGGCAACCCATTTCCTGCACCATATTTATAAGCTGGCTTAGGCATGATTAATTGAACAGAACTATAATTATTGAATTGTACATTTTGTTGCACTGCACTTAGATCATCTAAAATCCAAAATGCTCTACCTGCAGTCGCTGCAACCAAATCATTGTCTCTAATTATAAGATCAGTCACTGGAACTATGGGTAAATTTAATTGAAAATTAGACCAAGAATTACCTGCATCATTCGAAATATAAAAGCCTCTTTCACTTCCAGCGTATAAAATATTTTTAAACTTTTTATCTTCTCTGATTACTTTAATAAAATCAGCATCTTTAACACCATTATTTATTTTTGTCCATGTTACACCATTATCTGTTGTTTTATAAGTATAAGATGCATAATCGTTTAGCTTATACCTTGTAGCACTTATATACACAACTCCTTTATCAAAGGAAGAGGCTTCGATGCTATTGATTTGACACTCTTCTAAATCTTTAGGCGTGATATTCGTCCAGGTTTTACCACCGTCTGTAGTTACATTGACCAATCCGCAATCACTACCCGTATAAATAGTATTAGGATCAAGTGGTGATTCTTTTACATAAAAAATTGTATTATAATTTTCACCTCCAGCGCCTTCGTTGGTAAATGGAACTCCACCAGGGCCTTGCTTAGATTTGTCATTTCTTGTTAAGTCTGGACTAATCGCATCCCAACTTAATCCACCATTCACCGTTTTCAACAATACATTGGCAGCATGATACATCACTTTTGGATTGTGCATAGAGGTCACAATTGGTGCATTCCAATTGAACCTGTATTTCATGTCTTTTGGCTGAACTGCTAAATTTAAACTCGGATATGCTTGTACGTCTTTAACCTCATTTGTTTTGGTATTAAGCATTTCGATATACCCTTGATAACATCCACCATATACTATATCAGGATTATTTGGATCAAATGCTAAAAAAGCGGATTCACAACCTGCGCCTGCAATCCAATCACGTACCGTTATTGAACCTGTATTATTTCTACTAGCAATAATAACAGAAGTATTATCCTGTTGACCACCATATACTTTATAAGGAAATGAATTATCTGCATTCACTCTATAAAATTGTGCAGTACTTTGATTCATAATAGAAGACCATGAATTAGTTTGATCATAACTAATTTCTCCACCGCCATCATCTGCTAAACCAATTTCATTATTATTATTTGGATTAATCCATAAGTCGTGGGTATCTCCGTGACCTACTCTCACATTTGTAAATGTTTTACCCCCATCAATTGAACGCATCATTGGTGCATTTAAAACATACACTATATTTTCATTTTTTGTGTCTGCATATACTTTCATATAATACCAAGATCTTGAGGAGATGTCTTGATTATTAGATAACAATGCCCATGTTTTACCAGCATCATCTGAACGGTATAATCCCGATTTCTTTTTTTCTGTTTCAACAATTGCAAAAACACGATTAGGATTCACCCTTGAAACACTTAATCCAATCTTACCCATTAAATCAGGCAAACCTTCTGTTAATTTAGTCCAAGTGGCCCCTTCATCTGTGGATTTCCAAATTGCAGAACCTTTCCCACCACTTGATACCGTCCAAGGAAATCTACGATGTTCCCATGAAGCAGCATATAAAATACGCGGATTGGTCATATCCATTGATAAGGAAGCAATTCCTGTACTATCATTTATATACAATACACGCTTCCAATTTGCTCCTCCATCTATTGATTTATAAACCCCTCTTTCGTTATTAGGACCATGTACTGTTCCTTGAGCAGCCACATAAACAATATCTGAATTAGTAGGATGTACTGCGATATCTGCTATATGTCTTGTTTTTTCTAGTCCAATATTTTTCCAAGTAGCACCACCGTTGGTAGATTTATAGACCCCATCTCCATAACTTGTCATTACACCCCTTACTGCATGCTCACCTGAACCAACATAAATAACATTGGGGTCAGATTCTGAAACAGCAATATCGCCAATAGAACCAACATTAAAATAGCCATCTGAAATATTTTTCCATTTAAGTCCCCCATCGATGGTTTCCCAGACACCTCCACCAGTATATCCTGCATAAAATCTTTTTGAATTATTGACCACACCACTAATGGCATTTGCCCTTCCACCTCTTGTTGGGCCAATATTTCTCCATTGCAGATTCTTAAAAACTGAATCGGGGCTAAGCTTTGCGCTTTCAGCCTTTGGAGTACTTGGTTTTTTCTTTTGCGCGAAACTTGTAAGTGTCAAAAGAAGCAAAAATGCAGCTAGTGTTTTTTTCATATTGATAGACTTTAACTATTTAATAAACTTTATATTCAATTAAGATCAATTGTACATTAGTATTAGAACTACTTAGTATCATCATAGCCAAACTTTTGGTTCAAAGCAAATACAGCTTCAGCAGAAAAGTCGTTCTTATGAATTAATTCTAATTGTCCATTAATTAATCCTTTTTTAGTAGGTAATAATTTAACATTATGCTCGAAAATAGCATTGGCCTCTACTTGATCCGATTTGCCAATTTGATTGATGGCAGTAACTACATCCTCCATCTGACGAATAACAGATAAAATTTGATTTGGAATCCAAGATGTGATTGGAGTGCCGCCCGTTGCCATTGCATATTTCGTATTGGCCATGATATACTTTTGAACAAACTGCCAGTGTCCATTTCTGAAATGGTAAATCTCTTCTAAAATGCCTAATAAATAACATAGACCATTGACGTCTTTATTTTCAACTAATTTACCCATTAAGCCTTTTGGATGTAAAGTTTTCATTGAATTTTCGAGGTCTTTGAAAAAGTCTTGCACACAGGTTGGACGGTATAACCTAAGGTCTAGTAAATATTTTGTGAGTTCATTTTCTGGATAATAAAAGATCACACCAGAAAAAATATCTTGCATTGGAATAATATCATCCTGCGCGCCCGTTTGTCCTCTAAATGCTTTTGGCTCATCCCAAACATTTTCATACACCACGCCGTCGCCAAATAATTCGGTATTGCCTTTAACACCCATGATAAAAATTCTAAAGTCATTGTATCGTTGCCATCTTGAAGCCTTCCACATTTCTTTTCTTCGATCATTCATTTGCTTCATCGTGGACCAGTTCTTTTCGAGTAAATCACCAACTGTTTTTGCTCCTCCATCTAATGCCTGGATGGTTTGCATTACAGTACCAACTAAATTGGCCGAAAATCTGTTGATATCTACATGCAACATGATAAAACCAACCTCGTCTGGTTGTCCTGAAAAACGATTACACATGGTAATATTTTCCCAATTTAAGTCACCCGCTTGGTCTAACTTTTGGTAATTACCTAATGAATAAGCATAATGATAATCTAACCAAGCAAACACATTTAATTTATCAGCTACTTTACAAAAAGGCTGTGCAATATTTGCAGGTAAAAAATTTCTAGCTTTCCCGTATTTGCCATCTTTTCTAAATTGCTGGAAAGAAGGCTCTAATAAATAGGCGGATGCTAAAAAACTATAAGATCTAAATAAAGCTTGTAATACAAAAATGTCTTCCTCTTTTTCGATCGCATCTAAATGATTTTTAATTGCTAAAGTAGGCGCAACAATCCCATCCTCGGTATTTAAATAGCCAAACTCGTTTTCATTTAACACAACAGGCATATTGTCCAATACAGATTGCAAATCGGCGTACTTACTTGGTAATTTTACCATCGGCGCTTTTACCGGCAGAAACCCATGCGCTGCACTCACATCAAAAAAGCCATCACTGTAATTAGATAAAATAGACATAATTGATTGTTTAAAAATTAAAGCTGTTTAAATGATTTCTAATTCGTTGGAGCAATAGGTCCTTTTCGCATTGCTTTTACTTGTCCTGGCCATTGAATAGGTTGTCCTGTAAGTTTATTGGTACCTAAATCTACTTTATCTCTCGGGAAAGTGGCATTGTCTTCGCATGCCATGTATACCAAGATTGCAGTAAGCATTGCGTTGTTTTTTAAATCATCAAAAATGATTTTATCATAAGTATCTCTATTGGTATGCCAAGTATAATTAAAGTATGACCAATTTAATGCACCTAATGAAAAACCTGGTGCACCCACTGCTACAAAAGAAGCATAATCACTTCCTCCTCCACCCGGTGTGCCAGGAAAAGTTGTCTTAATAGAATCTTTCATACTGCTAGGCACTGCAGCTAACCACCTTGAAATAAACTCACCTGCATATTTAAACCCTTGCCCAGAAATATTAACGATCCTACCTGTACCATTGTCCTGATTGAACAATGCTTGTAATTTACCAACCACTTCTGGATGATCTTCCACAAATGCTCTTGAACCATTTAAGCCTTGCTCCTCACTACCCCAATGTCCCACTAAAATAGTACGCTTAGGATTTGGATACACTAACTTTAAAATGCGCATTGCTTCCATCATCGTTAAAGTACCAGTGCCATTATCGGTTGCACCCTGTCCTGCATCCCAAGAATCAAAATGCGCAGAAAGCATCACATATTCATCCGGTTTTTCTGTTCCTTTAATTTCTGCAATGGTATTAAAGTTTGGAACGGTACCTAGATCTTTAGAATCAGTTTGAATGCTGATGATGGGGTTGTCTCCAGACTCTACTAAGCGATATAAAGTGCCATAATCTTCCAAAGCAATATCCACCGTTGGGATTTTTGTAGTGTATGCATTAAATATTTTATCAACGCCAAAACCGTTCGACCAATTATTGGTTAAGATGCCTAAAGCACCCGCTTTTTCTAAAACAATAGGTAGCATTCTTGATGAATGTCCTGTTTTACTTAAGCGTTTACGCCAAGCATCGGTTAGTTCAGTGCGTTCTTTCTTTAATTTATCAAAAGACTCTTTGGTAGCAAATTGTTGCCAGTTATCGTCTGGTCTGCCTGTTGGTTGATTCATAGAAATCATGACAAACTTCCCTTTTACAGTAGGTAACCAATTGACAAATGCCAATGAATCTGCCACATCAGGTATTATCACAATCTCTGCTTTAATTGCTTTTCCTTTTGTGGATGGACTCCAAGACAATTGAGTGCCTTCTAAACTTTTTACTCTTGGAGAAAGCATATCAATATGTGTGATGCCACGCTCCCAGCCTTTCCACTCGCCCCACTGTTCGTTGCGTGCATTAATACCCCAACTAGTATATTTATCGACTGCCCATTCATTGGCCTTTTTCATTTGAGGTGTACCCACAAGTCTTGGCCCTATGCCATCTAATAACTCGTGTGCCAATGTTTGCAATTGGGAATTCTTGGTTTCTTCCTGTACTATTTTTTCGATAACTGTTTGTGCAGCTACATTATTCGCTATGAAAAAACAGATAAGGATAAAAAACTTAGTTATACATCCCGTATAACTATAGCGCAGTTTTTGGTATGTTCTCATAGTACTAATATAAGAAAAAAAAGAAATCAATTGATTTTAAACTAGTTTTAATTAAATTAGTACTCTTTAAGTATTGAAATAAATTATGAATATGAAAACAACCATTATAGCATCATTAAATGATGGCGTAAATCAATTCAATGAGTTGATCTCTAATTTAGATCAAACAGCATTTGAAACCAATTATAATAACAAATGGTCTGCAGGACAAGATTTAGTCCATTTAATTAAAGTACTCAAAATAGTCAATATAGGATTTACATTACCTAAGCCTTTATTGCATCTAATGTACGGTGTCAATAAAAATGAAGCAAGGTCCTTTCAGCTACTTCAAACCTTATATAAAAATGCTTTAGAAGGCGGTGCAAAATCTCCTGCTATCTATATTCCAAAACCTGTTTTATTTGAATCAAAAAATCACTTAATTCAGAAGCATGCAACACTGAATCAATTATTCGTTGACAAATTGAATAAGCATTCAGCTATTGAATTAGATCGATATAGATTACCTCACCCAATTTTAGGCAAAGTAACCTTAGGAGAGCTTGCTAGCTTTACTTCCTTCCACACATTACATCATCTTGAATTGTTACAATCAAAATTATTTAGATAGATACACCACCCCCTCTTTCATGACAAACTTGACTTTTCTAATGTCTGATATGTTTTTACTTGGGTCACCCTCCACTACGATTACATCTGCAATAAAACCAGGCTTTAAATTACCCAAACTATCCTCCAAATGAAATGCCCTTGCATTTACACTAGTCGCTGCTTTCAATGCATCCATAATAGGTAAACCATACTCCACCATCAACTCCATTTCTAATGCATTTTCACCATGAGGGAAGACCCCAACATCTCCACCTAGTCCAATGGAGACTCCAGATGCAATTGCCTCCTTAAAACTTTTTCTTTTATTTAATACATTGTTTGGCGGGTCAGTAATTCCTTTTTTCCAGCCACGATATTGTGAGATGACATCCACAGCTGCAATAGTAGGCATATAAGTCACATTGTGTGCTTTCATAAGTTGCCCTAATTCAACATCAATAAAATCACCGTGTTCAATTGTTTCTGCGCCTGCCATTACCGCACGACGTATTGCTTCTTTTGATTTTGCATGGCAAACCATTACTCTACCACTACTTCTTGTAACTTCATTGATGAGTTTCAATTCGTCCAAAGTAAAAGAAGGACGATCCTCACCATTTATTCCCCAACGATAATCAGCATATATTTTGATAAAATCAGCTCCTTTACCAATCTGATCTCTAACAACCTTGATTAAATTGTTACCATCAGCAGGTTCTGCCCCTAACATAATTTCTTGATCAGTATCATACCCTTTAGGTCCATAAGATCCAGTTGAAACAATCGCCCTTCCTGCAACCATCAACCTTGGTCCAACAACAACCCCCTCATTAATCGCTCTTTTTAGTGCCACATCAGCATATCCGGCACCTTCTGTACCTAAATCTCTTGCAGTTGTAAAACCAGCCAATAAAGTATTTTTAGCATGTACGGTTGCGCGAACTGTTCTGTAAGCATCTGCCTCTTTCAAAACCTGTGTATCCCAGTCTGTAATATTATATGGATACAACATTAAATGGGAATGCCCTTCAATTAATCCAGGCATAATGGTTGCATTAGGATAATTAAGTTTTACAGCACCTTCCGGTACACTTAGTTGTTGAATTGGTCCAACAGTTTTGATTTTATTATTTTCAATAATTAATGCCCAATCTTTGTGCATGACTTCGCCATCAAATAAACGAGGTGCAGTGACATAGTATTTTGTTTGAGCGTTTGAACTAAACCCTAAAACAAATAAATAAATAAGGCTAATAAAATATTTGCGGTAATTAATTTTCATAAGAATATATTGAGTTGATTGTAATTTACAATAAATTTCAAATAATAAGACCCTTATTATATAGGCGTTATAGGTTAAAAATCAATCTTGTAGCCCACTACGGGAATTAAAGCAAGTAGGTAATTGTATTTAACGCCGCCAATTCCTGCATCATAGTATTGCCTAACCGGGTTTTTTCTATTGGTAAGGTTTTGCACACCTGCAATAAAACTACCTGTCCTATTTTTGTACTGTGTTTTCCATTGGGTTTGTAAATCAATTCTAAATATATCGGGTAGCCTTTCTTCATAAATACGGGTATTATCAAGCACAGTCGTTTTCCTTAATATTGATTGCTGGAGATTAAAAGGTGTTACGCGAACGCCTCCATGATTTGTTATTTTTAAATCCAATGCGATTGTGGATGTCTTTTTTGTATGCAGGTTCCATTCTTTCCCCATTGTAACAGATAAAATACTATTTGAATTGAATCTGGTATTTCTCCAAATCAAATCGGAGGCTTGGTATTTAGATTGATACAAGCTTAAGGTACTTAAAAAATAAAATTGATCATTCCAAAATCGTTCAAGGGTCATTTCAAGTCCATAATTTTTCCCTCTGCCTTTGTTACTTAAAGCAGCAATGACATAGTTATCCTCTTGATTGATTAAGCTAAAACTAGTTTTAGTAGATGCAGAAACTGGAATAGCATACAATGATTGATAATAAGCCTCTATTTTAAAATTCCAATTTTGTATAAATTGAACATTATAACCAAATACATAATGCTGCGCTCTGCTAAAATCTAAATTTCTATTGGGTTGGATAGAATCGAGGCCCACTCTTATTCTTGCAAAATAATTACCCAATGGTTGTGTTTGTGAATGTAATCCGTAACCGGCAGAAAAAAATTGTGTTCTTCCTGTTTGAATACGAATACCCATTCTTGGCTCTATTGCAGCAGTTCGGTTGAGTGCAAAATATTGACCATGCAATCCCATAAGGAATCTAATTTTATTAGATGGATCTAGTTTCCATTGTAAAAAATATTGACTCAATCTAGTATCGCCTTCTTCCCTCACTTTGTCTTTAAGTACATTACTTACTGCTTCTCTTTGATTTAAATAAAAGTTTCTCCCATTAGTATTGAACCCAAGTTTGATTAGATTTTTTTTTTTATTTTATGCGTTGCAACAATTGATAAAATAGCATTTGCCTCCTGAAATTGATTATTTCTAGTCACTATTAATGGGCCATTGATTTTATTATAGTAATTATCCTCCTCTCTATAATTTGTTCCGTTGAAACTATAAATTGTTTTAAGGGATGTTTTATTGCCAATATTAAAATTATGGATCAGCCCAGTCGATCCTGTATTGCTTAGATCGAGGGAGCCGGATCTTGTAGATGCATTTTGTAAGAAATTTAAAGAATCATTGAGTGCAATTCTATTTTGACGACTTAATCCACCAAAGCCAAAAATAGAGAAGGTGCCGATACTTTTTGTAGGTAAATTGATATGATAAGAAAGGTCTTGAAACCTCGTGCTAGCATCGCTTATTTTAAAACCTAGCTGTTCCATTAAAGTCAAAAATCCGTATCGGTAATTAATCAAGTAAGAACTCTTACTTCCTTTTTTGAAATAACCTTCTGTGGTCAGATCAACGCCAATCGTACTTGCAGAAAAACTAAACTCCCTTTTATTGTTATTGCCTTTACGTAAATAAATATCAAATACGCCAGATAAGGCATTCCCAAATTCAGCAGGAAATGCGCCAGTCAAAAAATCTGAATTGGCTAATAATTGAGCACTTAAAATAGAAATCCCTCCTCCCGAAGTCCCTACTCTTGCAAAGTGATTGGGATTAGAGATTTCAACGCCATCCATTCTCCATAACAATCCATTGGGTGCATTGCCCCGAATACTAAGTGCGTTAATATCTCCAGTATTTGACACCCCAGGAAAGGAAGTAGCTATTCTTGAAGGATCATTTAATCCAGCCGCAAATCTTCTTGTTTCTTCTACACTAAACATTCTGCCACTCACTAATGCAGCATCATTCAATGGCCTTGTTTTATTTTGACCACTCTGTACAATGACTACCTTATTGTTATTGATATCTTCTTCCAACTCAACAGTCAAATAAGTTTCTTTACCTGATTCTATCGCTATATTAGGAATGGTGATGGTCTTATAGCCTACATATAAAATTCTGACGCTGTATCTACCAACTGGAATCAAATCAAACTTAAAAGCTCCCTCATTATTAGAAATCGTTTGTTTATTGACGCCACCAAAAAGTTCAATCGTTGCTCCTTTTAACACTGTTTTGATAGACTTGTCGATAGTTGAACCACGTAGAGTTTGTGAAGGCTTGTCCTGAGCTGCTACTTTATTTGAAAGTAATAAAATGAGTAAAAATAAATACGTTGTTTTCACTGAAATAAATTTAACTAACTTTCTAGAATAAGTTAATTAAAATATAGGGATATATTATAAAGTCTCATATTTATTTAACAAATCCACCAAGGCATTTGCTTGTTGAACTCCAGGCTGCCTCCATTTAATTTCCCCTTTTACGAATATAGCAAGTGTTGGCACACTGGATACATTGAATGCTGACGCTAATTTTTGATTCTTATCAACATCAATTTTTATTATTCGTACTTTATCTCCTAACTTAGATCTAACTTGATCTAAAATGGGAGGCATCATTTTACATGGGCCACACCACTCAGCAAAAAAGTCCACTAAAACGGGTACATCTCCGTTGATGATAGTTCCAAATGTTTCAGGATTTGACATTTTTTTTATTTTATTTCGGTATAATCAATTTGTTTAACTTCTTCGTCAATTTTTACTTTTGATCTATAGCTTGGCGTATAAGCACATCCATTGTAACCACAACCAATTTTATACTTTGCTCCAATGATCGCATATATCGCCAAGAAGACGCCAAATGCACCAGTCATGTAATCATTTTGTATATATGCAGTATAACACATAGCGATACTAAGAAGCAACCTAAATGTAAGGGTATAATCTATTTTAGAGAGCAATGTTTTCATAGTTTTTATTTTTACAAAAATACGATTTTGAAATATGCTGCTTTGTGATAAATATCACCCAATAAAGCAATAGAGACCTCTATTTTTGTACAAGTAAAAGATATAGCGATATAAAATCATAAACAATCATTCATATGTTCAGCTTTTTAAAAAAACTATTTGGTCCTGGTACTGATTTTAACGCACTAAAAGAGGCAGGTGCAATTATTTTAGACGTTCGTTCACCTCAAGAATTTGATAGAGGTAATATAAAAGGATCCAAAAATATTCCTGTCAATACCATTCAAAGAGAAGTTGCTAATATAAAAAAATGGAATAAGCCTGTTATCACAGTTTGTCAAAGTGGCGCCAGAAGTAGCATGGCTAAATCTGTCTTAAAAAATGCAGGCATCGAAGTATATAATGGAGGTTCCTGGTTTGGACTTCAATCTAAACTTAAATAAGAATGACTTTACTATTAAAAAAGTATAAAAAAGATATAATAGGTATTGCCCTTGGTGCAGTTGCTGGTTACTTCTATTGGAAATTGATAGGCTGTTCAAGCGGAACATGCATGATTACCTCTAAGCCAATAAATAGTACACTTTACGGCGCTGTAATGGGCTATTTAGTGGCAGGGATGTTTAAAAAAGAGCAGTAATTATAAATGTGCTTGGATAAACTCTTCACAATATAGTTTTATTGTATCTCTGACATTTGAAAATTCAAGCATAATCTCATTTTCAGAACCAATGCATTTAGCAGGGTCTGTAAAATTATGATGAAATTTTTGTGCCTTGCTTGGGAAATAGGGGCATCTTTCTTTCGCATTATCACATACCGTAATAATGTAATCAAATTCAATTTCACTATACTCTAATACATTATTTGATGTATGATTAGAAATATCAATTCCATCTTCTAACATTGTCTTAATTGCCCTTGGATTAACACCATGCGTTTCCACGCCAGCACTATATACTTCGACCAAGTCTCCACCAAAATAATTTAAATATCCATGTGCAATTTGACTACGGCAGGAGTTGCCAGTACACAATACTAATATTTTCTTTTTCATAAATTATATAAGTTTAACAACATCCCGCACCAGGCACACACACATTTTCCGTTAATGGTTTTTCGGCATATACAGTAATGCTAAAAATACCTGTCGAACCTGTTTTAAATTGTTGAATTTCATTCGCACTTAAATAGTTGGTTAAAATATCATCAGGTATAGTAATTGGTTTCTCTTTTTGAATTGTGATATTGGAGAAACCATTTGCTTGGATGAGTTCTAGATAAACTTCTTTCTGAATTGCACCTGCAACACAACCTGCATACATTTCGGCATCTTTTCTTAACCCTTCTGGTAAGGCACCAACTAAAACAACATCACTTATGCTAAAATGACCACCTGGCTTTAGCACTCTGTAAATATCTTTCATCACTGCATTCTTGTTTGGAACCAAATTTAAAACACAATTGCTTACAATCACATCCGCCGTATTGGAAGTAATAGGCATATGTTCTATATCCCCTTGTCTGAACTCCACATTATTAAATCCTCTAATTTCTGCATTTGTTCTTGCTTTATCAATCATGGCCGAGGTGAAATCAACACCAATGACTTTGCCAGTTTCTCCAGTCTCATGTCTAGCAATGAAACAATCATTACCTGCACCACTTCCTAAATCAACAACCAGATCTCCTGTTTTGATTTTAGCAAATTGTGTTGGCAACCCACAGCCCAAACCCAAGTCTGCATCTGGATTATACCCATTTAATTCAGTATAGTCATCGCTCATGATATTGTATATCTCTGTAGAGCATCCGCCAGCTCCACAACAGGAAGACATATTGGTTTCTTTGTCTTGTAGGGCTATTTCACTATACTTTTTTCTTACAATTTCTTTTAGTTGTTCTTCTGTTTGCATAATTTATAATTTAATTTTTTAATAATATCGTAATATACCGATGGAATAATTCAAAAAAAATCAACAACATTTAAAGTTGTTTACATTCGATTTTTCAAATAGTTGATTTAATTGTTGTTGAGCACTATTCCATACTTTCTCATCTATACAGTAACATACAGTAGCACCTTCTATATCCCCTTTAATTAAACCAACTTCTTTTAATGCTTTCAAATGTTGAGAAACAGTGCTTTGAGATAATGGAAGTTCATCCACTATATCACCACAAACACAGGCTTGCTTCTTTAATAGTAAATTAAGGATTGCAACTCGAGCAGGATGCGAAATCGCCTTGGCAAATTTTGCAAGTGATAGCTCTTGTAGCGTATAATCTGTATTTTTTGTTGCTCCCATAATCATCGTAAAATTACGATTAATATTTAAACTACCAAAA
>CAMCQV010000012.1 GCA_945877085.1 Chitinophaga pinensis | reverse complement strand
AAGAATCCAAATTGATTGCCGCCCATGATTAGGTCTGTTTTGCCGTCTGCATTGACATCTGTGGACACCATTGCATTCAATGAAGAAAATTGCACTTCGTTTGGCAAACGTTGCACATCAAATTGCCCATCCCCTTTACCCCAAGCAATAATTGAACTGGTGTAGTTGTATAATTTCATCACAGCTTTATCTACTAATTCTTTTTTAAATAATGCTTGAAAAGCTTTTTTAGCATAGATCTCGTAGTTCAAATTTTCTTTTTTCAGTAATGGGATTTGTTCTTGCATTTCGCCTTTCATGAAGACTGGTACATCTTTACCATCAATCGTTCTTGTCAAAATTTTATCGATACTTTCATTCCCATCAAAATCATTGATCCAAAGTTTAACCGGGGCTGCTGGTGTTGGTTTTAAATAGCCATTCTCGCCCATATTGCCAATGATTAAATCTTGGAAGCCGTCACCATCTATATCTGCCATTTGGATAGATTGCCACCAACCATTCATTCCATTTAAGTTAGAAGCCTGCTCTACCATTTTGCCTTTTTCAAAGGCATAGATCACCGGGTACATATAATCACCTACTACAACTAAATTTGACTTACTAGTACTGTTAATTTTACCCCAAACCGCACTGGTCACCATGCCAAGTTTTGAAAAGTCTGGCGCAACCGTGGATGTCACATCTTTGAATTTTCCAAAACCATCATTTTGATACAATGCGCTTGATGGCGTTACACCATATTTTAATGGCGTATTACGGGCGCCCACAAATACATCAAGGTCGCCATCTAAATCATAATCCATAGGTACCATCACGCCAGTATTATATTCAAAAACAGGGAATGCGTTCTCAAAGTGCGTAAAATTAGCTTTGCCATCGTTTAAGAAAAGACGGTGATTTAATTCCCCTCTGTTAGATAATCGATTATTACCGCCCGAACCCACCAATAAATCTATGTCTCCATCCTTATCTACATCAAAAAATACAGCAGCTACATCTTCATAAGACTCAAATGGCTTAAATGCAGTTTGTGGCTTTGGTTTAAAATCTCCATTACTTGTTTGAAGGTAAATTTGACTACCCTTGTTATTAGCCCCTCCAATAAATAGATCTTCTAAGCCATCTCCATTGATATCTGCAGTAGCCGCTTTTGGACCTTCTTGGGAGAGTATTCTTGGAATGATTCTTTCTGCATAAAAATCTACATGGTCGTCCTCTGTATGTTTTTCAAAATTAGCTTTCACTTCTTCAAATAATGGCGCTACTTTTTCATGCTGTACTATAAATGGTTTGACGATTTGTGATGCTTGATCGATCGCGTAGACGGTATCAAGCTTTTGTAATTTTAAAATACTTTGTGTTAGATTAGGCCAAATCACTTGCACCGAATCGATTTTTTTAAATTGTCCTAAACCAAAAATTTGTTTGTAATCCACAGAAGACTGAAACCCTCTTGCAGGAATGACTTCCTTGCTTAAAATTTGTCCTTGAATAAAAACATTGATTTTTGCACCTACTGCATTGATGTTTCCTGGCAGGCCTTTAAGTTTAAATCCAATGTATCCGTTTTTATTTTTTTCTCTGCTCTTATTTTTAAATACAAAGCTCGGCATATTGTTATTGTTCACCACTATATCTAAGTCACCATCATTGTCTAAATCACCATAAGCTGCACCATTGGAGAAGCTTGGAATATCCAAACCCCAATCCTTACACATGTCCTTAAAAGTTAAATCTCCATTGTTTCTGAACATTTTATTTGGAATGGGTTGACTACTCATTTTTTCAATGATGCTACTGATCTCATCTTTCTTACCAGACAAAACCATTTTTTGAATCATGGTATTGGCAAAGAAATCTATAAAGTCCTGATTGGTTAAATCACGATAGATGCCATTACTTACATAGATGTCATTGTAACCATCATTGTCTGCATCAAAAATCATTTCACCCCAACTCCAATCACTCGCTTCCACACCCGAAAAACGGGCTACTTCTTTATACTTGCCATTCTTATTATTTAATTGCAAAGCATTGTGCATGAACTGATGGTAAAATCCACTAGCTACTTTTAATCGGTAAATATCGATATTGTCAAAAGAGGTAGTTGTTTTTAATCTGAAATCATTGTCGGGCAACATTTCTGTGGTGAAAATATCTGGATAGCCATCATTGTTGACATCGGCCATGTCGGTTCCCATGGATGCAATGCTATTATGTTCTGTATAAGTTTCTATTTCGTCTTTAAAACTGCCGTTTTTTTGATTGATGTATAAATAATCTCTTTCAAAAAAATCATTAGATACATAGACATCTGGCCATGCATCTCCATTCACATCTCCAATAGTGACCCCTAATCCAAAACTTATCAAAGAACCATGTATGCCTGCTTCTGCAGAAACTTCTACAAATTTTCCACCCTCGTTTTTATATAAATGATCGCCACCGCCTTTCAAAAAATCTGCAACTGCTGAATTTTCTGCGCGTATATCTCTAGCATTGGCATAGTTCAATGTGTTCACTGGGATTGGGCTATTATTGACCATGAAGCAATCCAAATCTCCATCCATATCGTAATCAAAGAAAGAAGCATGCGTTGTGTAGCCATTATTTGCCAAGCCATATGCTTCTGCGCTATCTGTAAAAGTTAAATCATGGTTATTGATAAATAATTGATTCTTACGAAGGTCTTCTTGCATCATATTTCCTGCATTGGCTACATAAATGTCCAACCAACCATCGTTATTGATGTCCACCATGGTCACACCCGTACTCCATTGGTCTTTTTTTGAGAAGCCTGCTTTATCAGAAATGTCTTCAAATTTAAAGTCTCCTTTATTTAAAAATAGTTTATTAGCACCTTGATTGGCCGTGAAAAATACATCGGCTAGTCCGTCATTATTGATATCGCCAATACCTACACCGCCGCCGTTGTAAAAATTACGATACTTGAAAATATTATTATCCTTTTCGTCCGTCACCGTATTGGTGAATTGAATTCCACTGTTTTCGACTTGTTCAAAAAGCTGTCCATCTTTAGACTTTGCACAAGCAAAAAAGAAAAAAGTGACGAAAAGTAATAAGTATGTTTTTGGCATAAATTCAAGGTCTTATAGTAATTCATAAAAATACAAAAAGGCTGCCGTAAACGGCAGCCAAAAATCATAATAGTTGTTTCCTGGAAGGTTTAAATTTTATAAAACCTTCCAGGAAACAAAAAGGCCGTGGTTTACCACGGCCTTTTCTATAATAGATTAACTATTTTGGTAGTTCCTAGTAACCGAAGTTTTGCTTCAAATTAGGGTTTGAAGAAACAGCTTGGTTAGGGATTGGATAAACAACTCTGAATGCGTCAGACTTTAATGGTCTTTCGTTTACAGGATCGTTGTACTTTCCAAAACGAATCAAATCAGTTCTTCTTGAACCTTCTAAGTATAATTCACGACCTCTTTCAGCAATAAGATCGTTCAATGTAACTGCAGTTAGAGCTGTTGTTCCAGCACGCTTTCTGATGTTGTTTACAATCACCAATGCATCAGCTGCTTTACTAGTTCTTAATAATGCTTCTGCTTTCATTAATAAAGCGTCAGCATAACGGAAGATTACAAACTCATTTTCTTCGTTAAATCCTAATTGATCTCCTTTTAAAGGATACTTATTAGTTCTAATACCTTTAGATTCTGTTGAGAAGAATAAGCTTACATCTGGAGTGAAAACTAATTTTCCACCAGAACGATCTTTAACTTCTACTTTCTTGCCATCAACATATTTATATTGTTGGCCAGCCATGAATCCAGCAGTGAAACCATGTACTTCAGTTGCACCTGCTAATTCTGCAGTCTTACGCTGATCACCGTCAGCAAATGAATTGTAGAAATCAGCAGTTGTAGTGAAACCATTCCAACCAGAGAAAGCTTGGTTGTAGTGTGTTCCCATACCAGTTGCCCAAGTAACACCAGTGTTTCCACCAGTTTGTGTTTTATTACCTGGACCATTAGATGCTCTTGATAAAATCAACTCAGTTGATTTTTGGTAGTTATCCCACTTGAAGTTATCCCAGTATCCAGTAGATAATGCAAATTTGCCAGAAGCTTCAATTGCATTTACTAAAGTAACTACTTGGTCCATATCAGCAGGAGCAAAAGTGAATGTTGTTGGAGCTTTAGGATCTGCTTTGTAAACAGCCTTATTCAATAACAAACGCGCTTTCAAGAACTGAGCAGCTTGCTTGTTCGCCTTGTGCATATCACTTCCAGTACCAAAATTTGGTAAAGCAGCAATTGCATCATCAACGTCTTTCATAATCCAATCAAAAGCTTCTGATCTTGTTTTAACAGCAGGTATTTTATCTGGACCATCTGCAGCAGCTCTGTAAGGAACTTGTCCGTAGATATCCATTACTTGAGTTGCAAAGAAAGCTCTTAAAAATTTACCTTCTGCTTGAGCAGCTCCAGTTGATTTTTCTGCTACTAAAGTAGCTTGGAATAAAGCACTGTTTAAGCCATTCCAAGTATCATAAATTTGATTGTGCGCACCATCTGTCGCATGTAAATGGATTTTTCTCCAAGTACCAAAGTCATCCCAGTCAGTACCACGAGTTGGTCCAAGTAACTCATCAGTAGAGTGTACTTGTAATGCATGCCAACCATATTGGCCTGACAATTGGTTCAATTGACCATAAACTGAATTAAGGTCAGCAGTAGACGATCCAGTCGAAGCTGAAGCTACTGATTTAGAACCGTACACTTGTTCATCTAATTTAGAACAAGAGACTGCTCCTAATGTAACTGCGATTGCAGCTATATAAGTAGTAGTTTGTTTGATGAAATTATTTTTCATGTGTATAATTATTTATTAATTTAAAAACGAGCATTGATACCAAAAGTGATTACTCTTGCTCTTGGAGTTGCTGTATAGTCAAATCCACGAGATGGAACACCGTTTCTAGATTTATCCACGTTCACCTCTGGATCTAAACCAGAGTACTTCGTGAACAAGGCTAAGTTTTGACCAGATAAAGTCAAGTTCAATCCTTTAATGAATGAACCTTGCTTCACATCTAATGCATAACTTAAACTTGCATTTGCTAAACGGATATAATCACCTTTTTCTAAGAAACGAGTTGAAACGTTACCTGGGTTGATTGAATTCTCAATTGAATACACAACATCTCTTGTAACATTCTTAGCATTCTTCAAACTACCTTTTAATAATAAGGCATTCGCTGTATTATTGTACACATAGAAACCTGTTACTGCATTAAAGAAAATGCTAGCAGTTAATTTCTTATATGTAAAGTTGTTTGTTAAACCTGCATTGAAAGTAGGTAAAGCTGATCCTTGAATTTCATCCTTAGCACCATTCGCGTATACACCATTTCCAAAAGCATCAAATCTTAAGAAAGTAGGCATCACGAAAGTGAATAAAGGAGAACCATCACGGATTGTTTGTGCATAAGCACCAGATAAACCTTGTCCAGAAACCTCACCTGTGTTAACCACAGTAGATCCGAATCCTTCTACATTGTTATTTAAGAATGACATGTTATAATTCACATCCCATCCAAAAGCACCTCTGTAAGCAGGACGAACCAATTGGTAGTCTAAACCAAATTCCCAACCTTTATTGATTACATCACCATCTAAATTCACCCAACGATCAGCAGAAGCTGCTGGTTGAGGATAGCTGATCAAGAATAATAAATCTTGTGTAGTCTTGTTGAAATAGTCAACAGTACCATTCAATCTACCATTGAACATAGAGAAGTCAATACCTACACCAGCTGTAGTTGTTTGCTCCCAACGTAAATTTGGATTAGAGTTGGTAATGATACTTGAACCACCTGTAAAGTTAGATTGTTGTAAAGCTAAAGAAGCATAAGCAGGGAACTCTTGGTTACCTGTGATACCATAGTTTAATCTCATGTCAAAATTAGAGAAGATTTTACCCAAAGTATTTTGAGCAAATTTTTCTTCTAACATTCTCCATTTGAAACCAAACGCAGGGAAAGTACCATATTTGCTACCAGAGCTAAATTTAGAAGAACCGTCTATTCTCACCAATGCAGATAAGATGTATTTGTCTTTCATTGTGTAATTTAAACGAGAGAAATAAGACTGTAATTCAACTTGTGTACTATCACCATATACATCAGTTACACCACCAGTGTAATCTTTGAAATTGGTTAACATACGAGTTGCACCAGCATTACCCCATCTTTGAGAAGCTCTGTAGTAATCAGTTGTTTTTTGATAAGAGAAGGCAGCCAAAGCTTGTAAGTTGTTGCCATTCTTGAAAGTCTTATCATAGTTCAAGGTATGCTCGATCAAGCTAGAAGTTTGATCTAAGAATTGTTGAGCTGCTCTTCCTTTACCAGAAAAATCAGAACCAATGTAGTTCTTACCACGAACGTTGATTGTACCTTGGATATAAGCACTTGGTAAACGAGGGTCAACAAAAGTTAAACGCTCAGAAGCACCATTCTCCATACCGAAAATCGCCTTATAAGTTAAGTTGTCTGTGATCTTGTAAGATAAAGACACATTCGCTAATAATTTATTATATGTGTCATTGTCATCGTAACCTTCTAAGATTGCAACAGGGTTTCTGTTACCATCTTGATTATCGAACCAATTTCCTTTAGCATCATAAATTGGAAAAGTTGGGTTTGCACCAATCATTGATCCAATCAATGAACCTTGGTAACCAGCGTTATTCGTTACTTGAGCATAGCTGTTGTTAACGATAGACTGATTCGCAGTTACATCTAATTTTAAACGAGAAGTCAATTGATTTGAATATTTCAAACCAAAAGTATAACGCTTTAATCCTTGTGTTTTTACAATACCTTCTTGGTTATCATAAGAACCATTCAATTTCAAAGAAGACTTTGAATTTGAGAAGCCCCATGCTAAGTTATAACTGTTAGAAATAGCAGTTTGGAATACTTGATCCTGCCAGTCTGTGTTATATCCTTTATCATTTGAACCAACACCAGAGAAGTCAAATCCTGCTTCATCTAATGTCTTTTTGATACCATACATGAATTCTTGTGGACTAGCTAAATCATAACGCTGAGCAGTTGTAGAAACGGATGTAGTCGCATTGAAAGTTAAGCTAGGCTTTCCTTTACCAGACTTAGTAGTGATTAACACAACACCATTCGCACCTCTAGCACCATAGATTGCTGCAGATGACGCATCCTTTAAGATAGAGATGTTCTCAATATCGTTAGGGTTTAAGAAAGATAATGGGTTTCTTGCGGTAGTACCACCATCTACTGTGATAGAACTTCCTACTGTACCGCCACCATACAAAGGCACACCATCCACTACATAAAGTGGGTTGTTGTTACTTCTTACAGAAGAAGTACCTCTGATAGTCACGTTTACAGCACCTCCTGGCTCACCAGAATTTGTTGTAACATTCACACCAGCAACACGACCTTGTAACAATTGCTCTGGAGAAGAAATAATCCCTTTGTTAAAAGATTTTTCACCCAAAGAAACAACCGCACCAGTCGCATCTTTTACTTTACGAGTACCATAACCAACAACAACAACTTCATTCAATTGCTCACTTGTTTGATTTAATGATACTGTTACGTTTCCTTCTGCAGCTACTTCTCTAGAAGAATAACCTACAGTTGAAACAACTAATTTTGTTACAGAAGAAGGCACAGTAATTGCAAAAGTTCCATCAGCTGCTGTTTTAGCACCTGTGCTAGTTCCTTTAGCAACAACAGAAGCTGCTGCGATTGGAGAACCATCTTTTGCATCTAATACCTTACCTGTAACTGTTTTGTTCTGTGCTTGTGCATTGATTGCAAGCAAGCCAAGAAACAGTCCTAAAAAAGAGGACTTTACAATTTTTGAAAAATTCATAATTGGCAGTTTATTGGTTTAATAAGCGGTTACAAAATACACATTTTTGATATGAAACACCTTTTTTGTTAAATAATTTTTAACTTTTTGGGGGGATGGATGACAAATGTTTGTTTTTCACCTTAATTTAACCTCTGTAAATCGAATAAGAATCAACAATAGCTTGATTTTTTGGCCATCAAGTACCCCATTCCAACCTTTTAGAAATGGCTCTATATTAAAAAAAATAGTTCATTTTTGCAAACGTTTGCGGTAAATTTTGTGTTAATTTTCCTTAATTTGAACTTTGTAAAGCTTTCAGGTTATGATGAACACAACCCTCAAATTATTGGCCCAACAATTACAGCTCAGTATTTCCACAGTTTCTAGAGCATTGAAAGATCATCCAGATATTTCAAAAGCCACCAAAGAGAAAGTACATGCTCTGGCTAACAGCCTTGACTATGAACCGAATGCTTATGCCATTCAATTAAGAACACAGAGTAGTAAAATATTTGGTGTCATCGTCCCTGCCATTGCAAATTTGTTTTATGATAGTTTTATTGCTGCTATAGAAGAGGAAAGTAGAAAAAACGGATATGCATTGATGATCCTGCAATCAAGCAACAACACCGAAAACGAACTGAATAACTTAAAAATTTTTAGACAAACTAGAGTTTCTGGTGTTTTTGCATGTTTATCTGCCCATGCACAAAATTTAGAAGTGTATGAGAAAATGAGTGACAGAGATATTCCTGTTGTCTTTTTTGATATTGTTCCTAAAGATAATAAATATACTAAGGTGAGAATGGCAGACGAAAGATGCGCCATCATTGCTGCTGAAAAAATTATTGAAAGAGGTGCTAAACATGTGTTAGCAATTTTTGGTGACCCTGCATTATCCATTAGTCAAAAACGAAAACAAGCTTTTCAACAATTCATGGAAAAGTATGCGCCTAAAACGCATTGTACATTTGTAAACACCAATAGCTCTGCAGAAGCTGAAGCTGCATTTGATAAACATTATAGTAAAACACAAAAATTTGATACCGTGTTTGCTATGACAGATGAGATTTTAATTGGTGTGATGAAATCCATTCAAGCACATAATATAAAAGTTCCAAAAGAAATTGGTGTCATTAGTATTAGCAATGGATTTATTCCAAGTTTATACCATCCTGTAATTAGTTATGTAGAGACTAGTGGTTATGAATTAGGCAAATTAGCATTTGTACAAATGCTTGCAAATATTAAAGGCGGAAAAACCTTATCTGAACTAACTGTAGATGCAAGATTTGTAGAAGGTAAGTCTATGTAAATAATTGAATTTTATTTACCAATACAGAATTTGGAAAAAATAAAATCCAATTGATCTTCATTGGTAATTTCTCCAGTGATTGTTCCTAAGTAGTGTAATGCTTGACGAATATCCAACGCTAGTAAGTCCCCTGTTACATTTTGGATTAATCCTGTTTCTACATCATTTAATGCGAGCATTAATTTTTTTAAAGAAGCCACATGTCTTGCATTGGTCACAATAGTACCTTCTTTATTCAATCCATCCCCTACTACTTTTTGATTCAAAGCATTTTCTAATGCAGCAATATTTTTCTTGTTTTTAGCAGAAATAAATAATACTTCTTTAAACGCAGGATCTGTTTGAATGGATTGATCTAATGCAAGGTCTATTTTATTGCCTACTAAAATTAATTTATCCATTGCAACACCAATATCAGACTGCCATGCTTGAATGGCGGATATGGAATGATTGCTTGCATCAAATAATGCAATCACAATATCTGCTTCTTGAATTTTTTCCCTGCTTTTTTCAATACCCATTTGCTCAATCGAATCATCCGTTTGCATTCTGATACCTGCGGTGTCAATTAATTTATATAAAACACCTTGGATATTGATATACTCCTCTACAGTATCTCTAGTGGTGCCAGGTATGTCACTCACTAAGGCCCGATTTTCATTTAATAAAGCATTTAATAAAGTAGATTTTCCTGCATTGGGTTTTCCAACAATGGCCACTTGCACTCCATTTTTGATGACATTGCCTAATTTAAACGAGTCGTATAATTCTTGGGTTCTTAATTGTAATTGATGCACTAAATTTTCTAGTTCTTTTTTATTTGCAAAAGCAACATCTTCTTGAGAAAAATCTAATTCTAATTCTATCAACGCAGAGAACTTAATTAATTTTTCACGCATTAAATGCAGGTCATTCGAGAAGCCGCCTTTTAAATTATGCAATGCAGTTTTTCTTGCTGCCTCGGTATTGCTAGCAATTAAATCTGCCACCGCTTCGGCTTGTGTTAAATCTAATTTTGCATTTAAGAAGGCACGTTGTGTAAATTCTCCAGGCTTAGCCATTCGAGCACCTTTTTCAATCATCAATTGTAAAATTGAATCTTGAATAAATGGAGAACCGTGACATGAAATTTCTACTACTTCTTCTCCGGTATACGACTTAGGCGCTCTATAAATACTAGCTACAACTTCGTCTAGTACTAAACCCTTGTCCATTAATTTTCCAAAATGCACAGTATGCGACGCCTGCTTTGTTAAATCCTTCTTTTCAAATACTGCATTGACAATTTGAATTGCTTCTGGTCCACTCAGTCTTATCACCGCTATGGCGCCTAATCCAGGTGCAGTAGCGAGTGCTACAATCGTGTCATTCCAATTGCTTAATGTGCTTTGCATGGATGCGAAATTACGCAAAAAAGGCTCCCAATTGGGAGCCTTTTTATATTGAATCTGTTTGAATCTTAGTCCTCAGATACCATGAAAACAATTGCTTGTCTTTGTCTGTAAATTACATTACGTCCATTTTGAACAGCTGGTTTCCATTTTGGACCTCTTTGAATTACACGAACTGCTTCTTCTTTAGTACCATAGCCAGGATCATTCTCTGCTTTTACATCAGAAATTGAGCCATCTTTTGATACGATAAAAGAAACTGTTACAGCGTATTTTCCAGTAGGCGCCCCATTTTCAACAGGTAAGTCTCTATTCAAAGTACGTTCTAGGTATCTCACCCATCCGCTTTGTCCACCAGGGAACTCAGCTTGGATTTGAACCGAAGTAAATAACTTATCATAGTCTTCGTCTTTTGGAGCTTCTACAGCACCAGTACTTTGCTCAACAGGTGCAACCAATCCATCGTCTTTGATACCCTCTTGGTTAAATGTACTGATCTTGGTTTCTTCCAATTTCTCCACTTCCTTGATTTCGTCTTCTTCTTTCACTTCCTCGTCTTTTACAATTTTCGGAGGTGTGAACTTGGTCACTTCTACCTTTGGAGGTTCTTGTTTTGGTGGTGGAGGTGGCGGTGGTTCAGGCTTTTTTTCATCTTGGTCTATATTCTCCAAAGATAAATCTACCGCAACTATTTCTACTTTATCACTCTTAATTGAATTTGATAAAATTGCTCCAAAACCAAAAGCAAAAGTGATACTAATCATGCCTATAAGACCATTTCTTAAGCGATTATTATACGTTTTACGTAGATCATAAGCACCATAGGCTTTGTTCTTGCCTTCAAAAAGGATATCAAGAAAATCGGCGGTTAATATTTTATTTATGTCCATATTTAATGCTTTTAATTACTTGCCGAAGATTGTGAACTTGCATCAGAGATTTTTACCAACTGAGATTCCCCGTCAGAAATATCAACCAATGCATATTTTTTTACAACGTTAATCGCCATTTCATCCAAGATGTCAATTACATTTTTGTAATTGCAGTCAGCACCAGGTTTGATCACGACTACAAAATCCTTGTATGGATTTTCTGCATCTCTTGATCTACTTCTAACGTCTGCTTTCTTTTTCAAAATCACATCACGAATGGAGTTCTCGCCGTTATAAGAGGCTGAAAGAAAATTAGAACCATCTGGATTTAATTGTCCTTCGTAATAATAGATATGATTATCCGCCCCCATTAAGATGGTAAGTACGCCAGATTCTTTTGCCTTGTTTGGCTCATCTGTTACTTTATCATCAGGCAAAAACAACTTTAACGCTGTTGGTTGGCTCATGGTTGTGGTAAAGATGAAGAAGGTAATCAATAAGAAACCCAAGTCCACCATTGGTGTTAAATCAACGCGCGTTGATAACTTTTTTCCCTTTTTGACCCCTGGACCTTTCTTATGGCCACCACCTGAGGTATCTAATTCTGCCATTGTAAGCGCTTTTAATTAGTTATTAAATTAATCTTCCTGTTTTTCACCCTTCATAGAACTCTTCCATAATTCAGAGCCTTCTGGAGCGTTTTCAGGATTGGTAACCATTTGAAACTTCAACAATTCATTTTTCTTAAATGCTGCAATTACATTCTTGAAAGCCGGATATTTGGCAACATTGTCCCCTTTTAATAGAAGGTCCATCTTCTCGCCTGCATATGCTTCTTTCACCACCTGCATCCAATAAGTTAATTCATTGTCTGTGCTATCCTTACATGGTATACCAGGTAATTGATCGCCTTTTCTGTTTTCTTCAGGAAGTGATAAAAAAGAATTCAATCCATTTAATGGAGCGCCAATGAAACCTGCTTTTTTGAAAGCAGCTACATTGATGCCTAAGTTACGTTGGCTATTCACCGTATTCGCAACAAGTTCTTTCTTTTGTTCATCATCCATGGTAAGGAAAACCTTACCATCTTTATCAATTGTCACCAAAACAAAGTCCTGACTCGGTGCAACTTTAGAAGCCACCGAACTTGGCGTCTCCACAGCGATTGCTTCTGCAGGTTTGAATTTTGTTGTCAAGATGAAGAAAGACAATAAAAGGAAGGCAATATCACACATGGCGGTCATGTCGATGTTGGTGCTTTTACGAGGTAATTTTGCTCTACCCATTGTATAGTCTTTTGATATTTATAAGGCTAGGCCTTAATGAATTTATTATTTATAGTTTGCAGCGAAGCTTTGAGTCAAAGTAAATCCAGACTCATCGATACCATAAGTAATTCCATCAATATTTGTAGTAAAGATGTTATACATAATGATTGCTACAGCAGAAGTACCAATACCTAATGCAGTATTGTACAATGCCTCAGAGATACCTTGAGACAATTCACGTGCAGCTTCACCACCACCTTCTTCACCTAATTTAGAGAAAGAACGAATCATACCTAATACCGTACCGAACAAACCTAATAAGGTTGCTACTGATGCGATGGTAGATAAGAAAACTAAGTTCTTTTCTAACATTGGTAATTCCAATGCAGTTGCTTCTTCGATTTCTTTTTGAATATTCAACACTTTTTGATCAGTATCTAACTCGGTATTTGTAATCATTTCCTTGTACTTAGTCAAGCCAGATTTCATTACATTACCTACAGATCCTTTTTGTTTATCACAAGCAGCTAAAGCCTTATCCACATCTTTATTCGCAAGATGAAATTGTACTTGACGGATGAACTCAGCAATATTTCCATTTCCGTTTGCTTTCTTTATAGTAAGCATTCTTTCAATAGAGAAAGTTAGTACAACTAAAAAATTAGCAATCAAAATTGGTACAACAATACCACCTTCATACATTTTTGTAAATGTACCCATTGGCCCCTTGTGTGCTGGCCAGAAACCACCATTTGGATCTGGGTTAGTGAAATTACTTGCGTTACCTAGTATAAAACGCCAGATTACATAGCCTGCGATAACACAAGCGATAGGTGCTAAAGATGCAAGTAGATTGCCTCCTTTTTTTGGCGTAGCTGCGTTCTTTGAAGCAACTGTTGGTTTAGTCTCAGCCATGATTCAATTGATTTTTGGTTTTAAATTAAATTTATAAAAAAGTGATTTAATCCTAGAAACTTATGTTGATTTTTTAAAGAATCTTAACACTTAGGTTTCTAAGGGCTTACAAAATAAGTAAATTATTGATTGAAACAATTTTCAAGACATTTTTTTATGTAAAAAAATTATTATCAAAATAGTTTAGCCTGAATGGAATATATTTATGGGACGTTTTCAAAAAACTATAATTATATAATATGAAAAAAAACCTAGCGATTATTAGTCTTTGTGTCCTGATGACAGGCTTTGTCCATGCCCAAAGACCTTTATCTCCTCCAGTGGCAGACAGCAGTGCTGCAGCAGGCGCTAAAAAAGCCCCCCCTGCAAAAACAGGCCCAAAATCCTTTAAAGAATTCATCACCAATAAGGCTGTAACCCAAAAAGGGGTTTTTACAGTGCATCTTCAGGACGATAAGTTCTACTTTGATATCCAAGATAGCCTTTTGGGTAGAGAGTTGATCGCTGTAACACGCTATGCTAAAGTAGCTGGCGGTGCAAGAAAATATGGTGGTGAGCAAGTGAATGAGCAAACTATCCAATTCGAAAAAGGACCTAATAACCGTATTTTTATGCGTGTGGTATCCCTTATTAGTAGGGCGGATTCAACTCAAACCATCGCAAAAGCGGTTAAAAACTCTTATTTAGACCCAATTATAGCAGCTTTTGATGTGAAAGCTTACGGAAAAGACTCTACAAGTTCGATTATCGATGTAACCGACTTTTTTAAAGGTGATAATCAAGCAGTTAGCTTGAGTACTTTTGAGAAGAGAAACTTTAACCTATCAGGACTTGCTTCTGATCGTTCTTATATAGAAACCATTAAGTCTTACCCTATTAATATTGAAGTTAAAACGGTAAAAACTTACAATGCTAGCTCCCCAATGCCTGGAAGTCCAGCAGGTGGCAGCTTTATCCCAGCAGCAGCAAACGCTGGCGCTGTTACTTTTGAATTGAATACCTCTATCTTATTGTTGCCTAAAACACCAATGGGACGTCGTTTATTTGATTCAAGAGTGGGCTATTTTGCAGATAATTTTGTGGAATATTCAGACGACCAACAAAAAGTAAAAAATCAAGTATTTGCTGTTCGTTATCGTTTAGAGCCAAAACCTCAAGACTTAGAGAAATATAAAAGAGGAGAATTGGTTGAGCCAATCAAGCCTATTGTTTATTATGTAGATCCAGCAACACCTAAAAAATGGGTGCCTTATTTAATCGCTGGTGTAAACGACTGGAATATTGCATTTGAAAAAGCAGGTTGGAAGAATGCCATCGTAGGTAAAGAATGGCCTAATGATAGCACAATGAGTTTGGAAGATGCACGTTTCTCTGTGATTCGTTATTTCGCTTCTGATATTGAAAATGCTTATGGTCCACAAGTACATGATCCACGTAGTGGAGAGATTTTAGAAAGTCATGTTGGATGGTATCATAATGTAATGAGCTTAGTGCACGACTGGTATATGGTTCAAACAGCAGCAGTTGATCCTGCAGCTAGAAAAATGCATTTTGATGATGAATTAATGGGGAACTTAATTCGTTTTGTTTCTTCTCACGAAATTGGTCACACATTAGGCTTGAGACATAATATGGGTAGTTCAAGTAAAACACCTGTAGAAAAATTAAGAGATAAAACATGGGTAGAAGCAAATGGCCACACAGCATCTATCATGGACTATGCACGCTTTAACTATGTTGCACAGCCAGAAGATAAAATTTCGCAATCTGGATTATTCCCAAGAATAGGCGACTATGATAAATGGGCGATTCAATGGGGTTATACTTACACTGGCGAAAATGATGCACAAGCAGATCGCAAGATCAATAACAAATGGATCATTGATAATTTAAGTAAGAACCCAAGAGTATGGTTTGGTGGCGAAGGCAGAAATGATGACCCAAGAGCTCAGACAGAAGACTTAGGTGATAACGCAATGTTAGCGAGTGAATATGGTATTAAGAATTTGAAAAGAATCTTAGTGAACTTACCTGAGTGGACTAAAGAAGAAGGTGATCGTTATGAAAACTTAAGCCAAATGTATGGTCAAGTAGTTGGTCAATTTAGCAGATACATGGGCCATGTGTTAAGGAATATTGGTGGTATTCAAGAAACATTTAAAAGTGTAGAAGAAAAAGGAGATGTGTATACACCAACAACAGTTGCAGCGCAAAAACAAGCTATGCAATTTTTTCATACACAATTATTTACTACACCTAAGTGGTTATTGGATGCATCTATTCTAAATAAATTTGCAAATCCAGCAAGTAATGAGCGTGTACAAACAATACAAACAAGTATTTTAAAATCATTATTAGATAAGAACAGACTGTATCGTATCACTACAAGCCAAACAAGATTCGGTGCAAGTACATATGCATTGAATGAGATGATGGATGATTTAAGAAAGGGCTTATTCAGTGATGTAAGTAAAGCCGATATCTACCGTAGAAATTTACAGAAAACATTTGTAAGCCAATTAGACGAAATGCTTAACCCATCGGCTTCAGCTGCATCAGCTGCTGCCGGAATGATTCGTATAGGCGTACCAAGTGTAGATGTAGAAAATACAGATCTTGTGTCTGAAGCAAAAGCACAATTGAAAAAATTAGCTGCTTCATTGCAAGCTGCTAAAGTAACTGCAACAGATGCAAATGCTGTAAATCATATCAATGACTTACAAGACAGAATCAAACAAGCATTAGATCCTAAATAATCATTTAAGAGATTAATTAGTTGAACTACATCAAAAACGCCTCCAAATTTGGAGGCGTTTTTTTTATTCGTACCTCAATGCATTAATAGGATTCAATGAAGCGGCTTTCATCGCAGGATAAATCCCTGCTGCTAATCCAACCCCTGAACAAATAACAATACCAGTTATCACCCAGAACCAAGGGATGACAAAACCTGTGCTTAATACCACGCTAAAAATATTGCCTACCAATACACCCAATAAAATACCGAATACTGCGCCTAATAAACTGATGATCACACTTTCAAATAAAAATTGTCGACGCACGTCTTTTCTCTTTCCCCCTAAGGCTTTGATCAAACCTACTTCTCTTGTTCTTTCGTTTACTGCAACCAACATGATATTCATTAAGCCAATGGCAGCCCCAATCAAAGTAATCATACCAATTGCACCAGCTGCACCACTGATTCCAGCTAGAAAGCCAATGAACAATTGTGCAAACTTGTCACTCTTGTCTATGATGAAGTTTTCGGACTCTGTTGGAATTAATTTTCTTGCTTTTCTCATCTGTAACATCGCTTCGTCAATGGCAGGCTCTAGTTCAACAACATTATTGACAGCAACGCCTAACTGATAAGAAGGATTGCTGTTCTGATATTGACGTACATTTTTTAATGAAGTCACTACCACATCATCCTGTCTTAGCATTGCACTCGAACCTTTTGCTTTCAATAAGCCTATTACACGATAAGGTTTTCCTTGAACCAAAATAATTTTATCAACGCTTTTTTCTGGATTTCTAGGAAATAGTTTAGTGGCAACACTATTACCAATCATACATACATTACGTCCTGATTGAATATCTACTGCATTTAAATTTCTTCCAACCGCAAGCTGGTAGCCATTCACTGCTAAATAATTTTCATCTGCCCCCCACATGCCAATCTGAGGATTGGTCTTCAAATTTTTATAGACAATTTCATTATTCCCACTCGCTCTTCTATACACACTTACCTGTGCTCTGTTGAAACTATAATTATTTTTAAAGTAGAGTGATTCTTCTAATTTAAATGGCTTGTCTAAATTTGATTTTTTTTCTTTCTGTCCTTTCTTAGTTTTAGAAAATGCTTCGCCCTGTTGTGGTCCACCCATCCTTGCATTCATTTCCTTATAACGTATTGTAAATGCATTCGCGCCCATGAAAGAGAAATTCTCCTTTAAACTTTGGTTCATAGCTGAGATCGCAGTGATGATGCCAATAAGCGCCATGATACCAAAAGCAATAATTGCGACGGTAATACTAGTTCTTAGCTTATTGCCTTTAACAGTGCGCCAAGCCAATATAAATGAGTCCTGTAAGGTCATAAAATCTGTTTATCTGTGCCTAAAGGTAGCACAGATTGGATAAGGTACCACCTTATATACAAAACTTATTGAGGAACGGCTAAAAGTAAAGATAAGAGAGGAATACATTGGGTAAAATACCTAAAGCAAGTATCAAAATTGCAAAAACAAGTAATTTGTACTTATATCCCTGCTCCAGTTCATGCATTGCTGGTGCACCTTCCACAAAATACATGGCTTGGATCAATTTGAAATAATAGTAGATGCTTACAGCTGCAAAAAGAATGGCTAAGGCAACCAACCAAAGTCCAACACCTGATTGCACCGCAGCATTCAACATATAGTATTTAGCAAAAAAACCGCCAGTAAGTGGAATGCCTGCTAATGATAATGTGAATATAGTTGTCATTGCCGCTAATAATGGTTCTTTTTTAGCTAAACCATTGAAAGCTTCAAAACTATAATCTTTCATTTTAATCAAAACACCAAATAAGCCAATGCTTGCCACTGAATACGCCATGATATAAAGCAAGATCCCTTCGTTGGCAAAATTGGTTGGACCATATAAAGCAAAAAGCATAAATCCTACTTGTGCAATACTTGAATAAGCCAACATACGCTTCACACTGCGCTGAAAAACAGCAGTGATATTACCTACAAACAAAGTGGAGATTAATACAAATGTTAACAATAGTTCCCAGGCATATCCTAGTGCTTTATATTGACTATGAAATAAGACAACAAAAGCTATGATTGCTGTTGCTTTAACAATGGTCGCCATAAATGAAGTAAACACAGTTGGTGCACCATCATACACATCTGGTGTCCAAAAATGGAAAGGCGCTGCAGAAACTTTAAAGTTGAAAGAAACGAAAATTAAAATTAATCCGGCAGATTGCATAAGTTGTTCTCTTGCCATACCAGTTGCTGGATTGACAGTTGGTGCAATCAATTGGAAGGTACCTGTTGCACCATAGATAAATGTAATGCCTAATAAAAAAATGCCTGTAGAAAACGCCCCCATTAAAAAATATTTCAAGGCCGCTTCGTTGCTATTTAAATTCTTTTTATCTGCACCAGTTAGGATATACAAAGGGATGGATAAAATTTCAACACCAATAAATAACATTAGTAAATTATTGAAAGAAGTTAAAATGCTAGCACCACATAGAATAAAGAAAAATAAAGCATAAAAATCTGCTGCATGGTTGCCGATTTTAGCAATCTCATCTCCGTTTAACCAAACATATAAAAAGGTTAAAATAAATAAAATGGTATTCACATATAAACCAAACTGTGTAAAGGAAAGCAGTCCTTTATAATCTACTGGAATTGTATAAATGCCATTTAATTGTAAAAGATTGGCTACAATTAAGGCCAAAAGTCCAACTAATGCAATGCGTGTATGCGTTTTCTCATTGTCAAAGATCCAAGAAGCAAACATCATTAATACACCTAATAAAGCCGAAGCAATAATTGCGTTCATTATAAATTCATTTAATTATTTGATAAACAATTGTTGTAAAGTGTCTGCAGTTAAATCAAATAAAGGAGCAGGATATACTCCAGAAATGATCACCACAATCAACAATACGATCAATACAAACTGTGCAGGCACATTCGGCGCTTGCATCTTGCTCATTTTTTTACTCACTTCGCCATACGCACATTTTTGAACCATATTCAATGTATAAATGGCAGCCAATACCACACTTACACCCGCAGCTGCAGCAATCCAAGGTTTAAATTGGAATAAACTATTGAACATTAAAAATTCACCTATAAATGCATTGGTTAATGGCAATGCAATATTTGCAAAGGCAAATCCTACAAGCAAAATACCCAAGGTTGGGTTTTGTTTAGCAAGACCCCCCATCTCTTTTAAAGACCTTGTGCCAGTTTGTTGCTCAATGATATCGGCAATAATCCAAAGACCTAATACATTCACGCCGTGCGAGAATAATTGTATCAAAACACCTTGAGCGCCTATTTCATTATTAGCAAATAAAGCTGCACTCATCAATCCAATATGCGCAATACTAGAATAAGCGATCAAACGCTTCATATCGTCTTGACGAATGGCAATAAATGATGCATATAAAATGCCGATCACAGAAAGGATCACTACAAAATTTGAATGTGCACTAAATGCATTTGGGAATAAAGGCATCAACCATCTCATTACACCATACAAGCCCATTTTAACCATCACCGCACTCAATACCATTGTTACTGCAGTAGGGGATTGTTCGTAAGCATCAGGCTGCCATGTATGTAAAGGGAAGATGGGCATCTTAATTGCAAAAGCAGTAAAGAATAAAGCAAACGCAGTTAATTGCTGTCCAGCACTTAAACTAGCTTCTTTGAATGATTGAATCGCGAAGCTTTGATCAGCCGTATGCGTGTAGACCAAAATAATGCCAATCAACATGAATAAAGATCCTAAGAAAGTATAAATAAAGAATTTAAAAGTCACTGCAATACGCTTTTCTCCCCCCCAAATTGAACAAAGAAAATATACAGGGATCAATGCTAGTTCCCAGAAGAAATAAAACAATAAAGCATCGCCAGCTAAAAACACACCCAATAATCCAGTTTGAGTAAATAACATCAATGATAAAAATTGAGGCCTATTTTTTATTTCATTTTTAGAAGTCGCTATAAAGATGGCTGGGAAACTTATGCCAGTCAATAAAAGTAAAATTTTAGCTAAGCCATCTGCTGTTAAAACAAATCTTGCATTGATACTTGAGATCCAGCTTGCATCAAAATTAGCGGCTCCATTGAATGCAATATTCAATGCAAGTGCCAATGTGATACCACTTGATGCAATCGCAATATAGTTTGCTTTTTCATTGTGTTTAACAAAAAGCAAAATAATTGCTGCGATAAACGGAATAGATAGAATTGAAAGTAATACCATTATTGCTATAAATTTATTGAATCAAATTATGTAAAAAACGAGTGATGGCAAGATCATTAAACCAGATAAGGAATAACAATACAATACTCAACACCATAAATAAAATATAATACCCTACTTGACCACTCTGCATTAAACGAGTTTGTCTTGCGCCGTATTGAACTAATTTACCAGTGCCATTTATAAGGCCATCAATCACATTTTTCTCCACCACCTCTTTCAAGAAGCCAGCGAAACGATTCAATGGTTGTACAATTGCTTTTTCATATAACTCGTCCACCATCCACTTATTGTATAAAAATTTACCCAATGCAGTTTGTGGTTCACCGTCTGCTTGTTTGCTGTATTTGCTAATAGCAATCAATAAAGCCACTAACGCAATCGTCACAGAACTACCCATTAAAATCCACTCCGTCGTATGTGATAAATGCAATGCGTGTTCAGCACCAATGATACTTGATAAATGATGGCTTAACCAATGATGTCCGCCTAGTATTTCTGGCACACCCATCGCACCACCTACAGCGCTTAATACCGCTAAAATGATCAATGGCAAGGTCATACTTATTGGACTCTCATGTAAATGACTTGCTTGTGCTTCGGTACCTCTAAATTGTCCCAAGAAAGTAGTGGCATATAAACGGAACATGTAAAATGCGGTCATCGCTGCACCAACCACACCAAGGAACCAGTAAATAGGATTTTTTGCATATGCTGCAGCTAAGATTTCGTCTTTAGAGAAGAACCCACTAAACGGAGGCACGCCGGCAATTGCAATACATCCTATTAAGAAAGTTAAATGCGTGATAGGCAATTTGGATTTTAATCCGCCCATCTTACGAATATCTTGCTCATGGTGCATCGCGTGAATCACAGAACCAGCAGCTAAGAATAATAAAGCTTTGAAGAAGGCATGGGTAATCACATGGAATACGGCACCAGAATAAGCACCAACCCCTAAGCCAAGAAACATATAACCTAATTGACTTACTGTAGAATAAGCCAATACTTTTTTGATGTCATTTTGTTTGATCGCAATCGTAGCTGCTAATAATGCAGTACTAATACCAATAATCGCAACCACTGTTTGTGCAATCTCACTATGCGTATAAAAAATATTTGTTCTAGTGATCATGTAAATACCAGCAGTCACCATCGTTGCCGCGTGGATCAATGCAGAAACTGGTGTTGGACCAGCCATCGCATCTGGAAGCCAAGTATACAATGGAATTTGAGCACTCTTACCCATCGCACCTACAAATAATAATAATGTAATCGCTGTAATATCTGTACTAGATAATTTTGCTAAACTTTCTGCAGTCAACACTTCTCCGTAGCTCACTGTGCCTAATTTCACAATCAACCAAAAGATGGCTAATAAAAAACCTAGATCACCAATTCTGTTCATGATAAATGCTTTCTTAGCAGCATTATTATAAGTGGTATTGGTAAACCAATAACCAATCAATAAATAAGAACATAAGCCTACACCCTCCCAGCCAATGAACATAATCACATAGTTATCTCCTAATACCAATAAAAGCATGGAGAAAATAAATAGGTTTAAATAAGCAAAATAACGTGCATAATGCGGTGCAGTTTCTTCATGCATATAAGCCGAAGAGTACAAATGAATCAATGTACCTACGCCAGTAATCACTAATAAAAATAAACTTGACAAAGCATCCACTCTAAAGTCAAAAGGAATGTTAACCGAGTTTGTATTGATGAAGTCAAAATAATGCACCGTGATTGCGCCTTGTTCTTGTACATTCCAAAAAGCAATTAAACTAAATACAAAAGAGGCAAAAATATAGCCTGTAGCTTGTGTGGCAATAGTTTTTTTACTCCAAATATTGCGACCTAAACCGTTCAGTAAAAATCCAACTAAGGGCCATAAAACGATCAATCCTATTATTGTTTTCATGTGGAATTAATTCTTTAATCTGTTTAAGAAATTGATGTCTACAGAATGTGTATTGCGATACATCATCACAATGATGGCCAATCCCACACTCACCTCAGCCGCAGCAACCACCATGATAAAGAACACAAAAATTTGTGCATCAATGCCTGCTGTTGTATTGGCTGCACTTTGTAAGGCAGCTCCATGGTACATTTTTGAAAATGCCACTAATAATAAATTCACTGCATTTAACATTAATTCAATGCACATAAACACGATAATCGCATTACGGCGTGTTAATACCCCAACGACTCCAATGCTAAACAAAGTCAAACATAAAATGATATAATACTGTATAGACATCTCTAATGATTTTATTTATAATTATTTTTTTCCAATGATGACTGCTCCAACCATCGCACTTAAGAATAAAACGCTGCTTATCTCAAATGGGATCACATAGTCGCTAAACAATGCTTTTCCTAATGGGTGAATCAAACCAATGGTGCCCTCTTTCAATAAAACTTGCTTATTTTGGATTTGTGCAGTTTGTTTTACCACTGCAATCAATAAAGTAAGTAAACTACCTCCTGCTATCACACCCGTCAACTTCACCAATAATTGCTTTTGCGGTTCAGCATCTTTTTTGATATTCATTAACATGATCACAAATAAGAATAAAACCATGATGGCACCTGCGTATACTATAATATTGACGATGGCTAGAAACTGTGCATTCAATAAAATATAATGTCCAGAAATCGCAAAGAATACCAAGATCAACCACAATACACTATGTATTGGATTCTTACTAATTAATACCATCGTCGCACTTACAATCGCAAATGCAGATAATGGATAAAATAAAATGTCTACTGTACTCATAGTATTGTTTATGCTTCTACTCCTCTAGCCAAAGCTAAATCACTTGCTTCGGTCTTTGGATTTGGGATTAATAAATCGGGTTTGCCATAAATAAATCCTTTACGTGTATAATTTGCAGGTGCAAAAGTTTCACTTAAATAAATGGCGTCTTTTGGACAAGCTTCTTCACATAACCCACAGAAAATACAACGCAACATATTGATTTCGTATTTAGCAGCATACTTCTCTTCTCTGTATAAATGTTCTTCTCCGGTTTCACGTTCAGCCGCTTCCATAGTGATCGCTTCTGCAGGACAAGCCACTGCACATAAACCACATGCAGTACAACGCTCTCTTCCTTCTTCGTCTCTATTTAATACATGGAGCCCTCTAAATACAGGACTGAATGCGCGCTTCTCTTCGGGATAACGTGTAGTCGGTTGTTTCTTAAACATATGACTAAAAGTGATAAACATCCCTTTGATAATATTAATCAAATACAAGCGCTCCCAAAAGGTCATTGGGGCTCTGCTTACTGCTTGTGCTTTGTTGGTTAATGGTTGCATGTCTATATAGAATGTTTTAAAAAATTATAAGTTAGCTAGGATTAAAGCACCCGTAATTAATAAATTAAAAAGTGCCAATGGAATCATCGTCTTCCATCCTAAGTTCATTAATTGATCATACCTGAAACGCGGGATGGTCCAGCGAATCCACATGAATAAGAAAATGAATAAAACAATTTTAATTAACAAAGTACCTACACCAATCATGGCAGCTATATTAGGTGCCACAGTGGATTCATCAAAGAATGGTAAATCGTAACCACCAAAATACATCGACGCCATAATCGCGCTACTCATAATCATGTTGATGTATTCTGCGAATAAATAAAAGCCCAATTTCATTGAAGAATATTCCTGATGGTATCCAAAGTTCAATTCATTCTCTGCCTCTGGTAAGTCAAATGGAGTTCTATTACACTCTGCTAATGCTGCAATAAAAAATAATAAAAATCCTAGTGGCTGGTATACAATATTCCACCAGTTACCTTGTACCTGTTGTTCTACAATGGTCTTTAAACTTAAAGATTCAGTTGTCATTAACAATGCAATCAATGCCAAGCCCATCGCCAATTCATAGCTAATGGCTTGAGATGCCGCTCTTAAAGAGGACATTAAAGAAAACTTATTATTAGAAGCCCATCCACCAATCATGATACCATATACACCCATACTCACCACTGCAAAAACATATAAAATTCCAATATTGATATCTGCAATTTGTAATGCAATTTTTCGGCCAAATAATTCAATATCTGAACCCCAAGGAATCACAGCGCAAGTCATCAAACTAGCAGTCATTGCTAATGCTGGACCCAAAATGAATAACCACTTATTCGCAGCAGTTGGAATGATTTCCTCTTTCATGATCAATTTGATACCATCAGCTAGTGGTTGTAATAATCCAAAAGGACCAGCCCTATTCGGACCCGGACGATCTTGTAAAATGGCAGCCACTTTTCTTTCTCCAAAAGTGGTATACAAAGCAATGCCTAGACTACCGAAAACAACTACGGCAATCAAGATTAATTTTTCTATCACCAGCCCCCAATCAAATGCAAGAATTGTCATGCTAATATAATTATGCTTTATGAGTATTGTTTGTGTTAAAAGTATCCCCATGAGAAGGTCCTTGAATTTGCCCTAAATGAATATTAGGTTGGTTCACTTCACTTTCATCATGAATGTCCATCAATAAATGTGGCGTTCTGCCATCATTCACTGCTTTGAAAGTCTCGTTAGGTTTTGTGGTACCGATATTGCCTGCATAATGTCCTTGTGCAATAACAGACTGTCTGCTAATTTCACGAGGCCCTTCGATGGTCCAATCTGAAGTTGCCTTTTTATCAAAACGACAAGTGTTACAGATCCATCCTGGCTTGCCATCTGGCGTATCTTCTATTTCACCCCATTGATCCTTTCTTGCTGTTACTCTATACACTTCGTCACCTCTATTCCATAAAGTAACTCTTCCAGAACATGTTGGACAATCACGGTGTGCATCCATTGGTTTTAAAAACCAAACACGATTTTTAAATCGGAATGTTTTATCTGTCAATGCACCCACTGGACATACATCAATCACGTTCCCTATAAATTCATTGTCTAAACTCTTCTCAATATGTGTTGCAATTTCTGCGTGGTCTCCTCTGTCTAATATTCCGTGTACTCTTTTATTCGTTAATTGATCTGCAGTGAATACACAACGATAACATAAAATACAACGCGTCATATGCAATTGTATATTCTTGCCTAAATCGTGCTTTTCAAAAGTCCTTCTTTGAAATTCATAACGTGTTTCAGCTTTGCCATGTTCAAAACTTAAATCTTGTAAATGACATTCCCCAGCCTGATCACAAATAGGACAATCCAATGGATGATTCAATAATAAAAACTCCACCACACCGGCTCTTGCATCCAATACTTTTTCACTTGTGATGTTTTTCACTTCCATTCCGTCCATCACGGTGGTACGACAAGACGCAACTAACTTAGGCATTGGTCTTGGATCTTTCTCTGAACCTTTTGATACTTCTACCAAACAAGTTCTACACTTGCCACCACTGCCTTCCAATTTGCTATAAAAACACATCGCAGGTGGAGCAACTTGACCACCAATCAATCGTGCAGCTTGTAACACTGTTGTTCCAGCTGGAACATCAATGGTAATGTTGTCGATTGTTACTTTAAATAAATTTTGTTCGCTCATAGTTTATATTTCTATGTTATGCAGGTACATGAATTGGATCTGCATAGTGTTGTAAACCGAAATTGCTTGTTTGTGATAAAACTGGGTTATTGATATGCCACTCAAATTCATCACGGAAATGACGAATCGCCGCAGCAACAGGCCATGCAGCTGCATCACCTAATGGACAAATGGTATTCCCTTCTATCTTTCTTTGAATATCCCATAGCAAATCAATGTCCGCGATTGTGCCATGACCATGTTCAATCTTGTGTAATATTTTTTCCATCCAACCAGTGCCTTCTCTACATGGAGAACATTGGCCACAGCTTTCATGACGGTAAAAACGTGCTAAGGTCAATGTGTTTTTTACAATACATTGATCCTCGTCTAATACAATGAAACCACCAGAACCTAACATAGAGCCTGTTGCAAATCCACCATCACTTAAACTTTCGTAGTTCATGTAACGTGTTTCGCCAGTAGCTGTTTTTAATAATAAATTAGCAGGTAAGATGGGCACAGAGGATCCTCCTGGGATACATGCTTTTAATTGCTTACCGCCTTTAATGCCTCCGCAATATTCGTCGCTATAAATAAATTCTTCTACAGATATGGTCATATCAATTTCATACACCCCTGGCTTATTGATATTGCCACAGGCCGAAATTAATTTTGTTCCAGTGGATCTTCCAATACCAATCTTTGCGTATTCTTCTCCACCCATATTAATGATTGGTACGATTGCAGCCAATGTCTCTACATTGTTCACCACGGTTGGACGTTGCCATACACCTTGTATTGCAGGGAACGGAGGTTTAATACGTGGGTTACCACGCTTGCCTTCTAAAGACTCAATCAATGCAGTTTCCTCACCACAGATATATGCCCCTGCACCACGATGTACATAAATATTACATTCAAACCCTGTTCCTAAAATATTTTTTCCTAACCAACCATTTGCTTTTGCTTCATTGATGGCTTCCTCTAAAATATCCGTAATCCAAGCATACTCCCCTCTGATATAAATGTAAGTATCATTAGCACCTAAAGCAAAACTTGACACAATCAATCCTTCCAATAATAAATGCGGTAAAAATTCCATTAAATAACGATCCTTAAATGTGCCTGGCTCGCTTTCGTCTGCATTACAAACCAAGTGACGTGGCACGCCTTCTGGCTTTGCAATAAAACTCCATTTCATACCTGTTGGAAAACCTGCACCACCTCTTCCTCTTAATCCACTTTTCTTGACCTCCTCCACAATAGATTCGGGATTCATTTCCTTCAAAGCTTTTTCTACACTACGGTAACCGCCCTCACGACGATATACTTCATAACCGCGAATCTCCGGTACATTTGCTTTATCTAGTAATAGTTTTACACCCATTTGAATATTTTTAACGCGTTCAGTGATTTTATTTTGTTACAGTTGCTCTGTATTCAGCAATAATGCTGTCTACCTTTTCTTTGGTTAAATGTTCTCTAAAAATCTTACCCACTTGCATCATTGGTGCGTATCCACAAGCACCAAGACATTCTACTAATTTTAAAGTAAACACACCATCCTTGGTGGTCTCTCCTGGCTTGATGGCTAATTGTTGTTGGATATAAGCAATGATGTCATCTGATCCACTAATCATACAAGGCCCTGTTTGGCATACTTCAAAAATGAATTTTCCAACAGGCTTTAAATTAAACATGCTGTAAAAACTTGCCACTTCATACACTTCGATCGGCTCAATATGTAATAAACTAGCAACGTAGTCCATTAACTCCGTAGGCAACCAACCATCGAAACTGTCTTGCGCAAGATGCAAGGCAGGCAACAATGCACTTTTTTGTTTCCCTTCCGGATAATGTGCTACCAAGCGGTTCAGCTCGGCCATTTGTGTTTCATTAAAAGTATAGGTCATATCGAAAATTTCTTTTTTTATTATGCGTCTAATTCTCCAGCAATCAAATTCAAACTACTCATGGTCACCACGGCGTCACTTAACATACCGCCTTTAATCAATTCAGTATAGGCTTGATAGTAAATAAAACAAGGTCTTCTAAAATGCAATCTAAACGGCGTTCTTCCACCATCACTGATTAAATAAAAACCTAGTTCTCCATTACCACCTTCTACTGGGCAATAAATTTGTCCTTTTGGTAAATCAATCTCCCCCATGATAATTTTAAAATGCCAAATCAATGCTTCCATCTTTGTATACACATCTTCTTTTTTAGGAAGATAATATTCAGGCACATCCGCGTGGAAAACTTCTGCATCTGCGCCTTTGAAAGCTTGCACTTTTTCATAAGCTTGTCTGATGATAGAAATACTCTCCCACATTTCTGCATTACGCACTAAAAAACGATCATAGTTGTCTCCCGTTGTTCCAACAGGTACGGTGAAATTAAAATCTTGGTAGCTGCTATAAGGTTGGTGCACACGCACATCGTAGTCTACCCCTGCTGCTCTTAAATTTGGACCTGTAAATCCATAATTCATGGCACGCTCAGCACTGATACCACCCGTGCCTTGTGTACGCTCCATAAAAATTCTATTTCTTGTAAACAAGCTCTCAAATTCTTTAAGCACTTTTGGATATTCGTTTAGGAACTTCTCCAACTTAGTGAAAGCAGTGTTGGTGAAATTTCTTTCAAAGCCACCTATACGTCCCATATTCGTTGTCAATCTAGATCCGCAGATCTCTTCATAGATTTCATAAATCAATTCGCGATACTGCATCACATATAAAAATCCAGTGTAGGCACCAGTATCTACCCCAACAATAGAATTACAAATTAAGTGATCCGAAATACGCGCTAATTCCATAATGATCACACGTAAATAATCGACACGTTTTGGTGTTTCAATATTCAAGAATTTTTCACAGGTAATATGCCATCCCATATTGTTGATAGGACTACTACAGTAATTCAAGCGATCGGTGATCGTTGTAATTTGATACAAGGGTCTTCTTTCTGCCAATTTCTCAAATGCACGGTGGATATAGCCAACAGTTTGCTCGGATGAAACGACACGCTCACCGTCCACTTCCATGATATTTTGGAATACACCGTGTGTGGCAGGATG
>CAMCQV010000011.1 GCA_945877085.1 Chitinophaga pinensis | reverse complement strand
CCTCTTGATGCTAGTTCATAGCTGATACAACCAGTCCCTCCAAATAAGTCCAATGTAAGGGCGCCGTCAATGGCCACTCTATTATGTAAAATATTGAATAAACCCTCTTTGGCAATATCCGTTGTGGGTCTGGTATGTGGCATATTGGTAGGCGGATGAATCCTTCGACCTCCAAATTTTCCTGAAATAATTCTCATGCGTAGAACTTAAAAGATAAAATAGGGCGCGTAATGGTGGTTTGGATAATCCGTATTTAAAGTAGCTCCAATTCCTTCATCTGTCACCTGTTGCATATGTGCACCTGCAAAATAACTAGCCAAAGCCTGCATCCATAAATCCCTTTCTGCACTGTACCCTATTACATTCAAATTTGTATCCTTCGGTTGAATATTTGCTTGAATACAAGCGTTCAACACCAGGTATTGATTTTGATCGTCCCCGCTTTTATTAAAATAATTTACAAAATGTGGTTTCCCATTTTGAATGATCAACAAAATAAAATAATCGTTAAATATTGTAATGCAAACACCATCCCCTTGATTTGAAGCGACTAGACTACTTAAATAATTGATCCATTTACCAGTTGGAAAAGACCTCGTTAATAAAGTACTTAACGCATCTGGTACGCCATAAACCAAAACTTGTTCTTGCCCAATTTTTTGCAATTGTAGCTCTTCTTCCATTTTTGTGCCAACAACAAGACTAAATTCATTTTGGTAAAATGCATTTGCACCATTGTTAACAGTTTTAGTTAACAAGGTTCTTTTTGTATTCATTACAAATTGAACCTGTCTATAAAAAGATTGAATCAGTTTTGAATTATTCTGTAAATAACCTAAAAGTTGATTCCACCCATTTTGATCTGTGGTGTTTTCAAAATATTCAAAAGCAATATTTGCTCCATTCATATGGTTTTTAACCACAAAACAAATAGACTGTTCGTCCACGATCAAATAAAGGTCTTCCACCTTATTATTTGCTGTACTTTCTTGTACGCCGTAAATGCCAATTTTTTTCATAGTTAATTTCTACTGCAATGATACAAAAAAAAGAGGCTATGTATTGCTAAAACTATTTGTAGATTTGTAATTATATGAGTCAACCAGCAGCGACCCCATCCTTACAGGTCAATATAAGTAGTAAACAAATACTGACGATCTCTGTCCCTATTGCGTTAGCTATCTTGGTGCCTCAGTTTAACTTTATCATCAATAATATCTTTTTAGGTGCTTTAAGCAAGCAAGCACTTGCTATTGGAGGTATTACAGGGGTCTATTATTTAATTTTTGGAGTGATGGGTCAAGGACTCAATAATGGTTTACAAGCCCTTATTTCGAGAAGAGCAGGGGAAAACCGAGTAGATGAGATTGGTGTCTTATTTAATCAAGGGGTCATTATATCTATTTTCTTATCTATTGTAGGTATTGGTTTCACCTACTTTATTGCGCCAACAATATTTCATGCATTATTAATTGATTCATCAAGAGCCAATACCGTCATTGAATTTCTTAAAATACGTATTTGGGGCCTCCCCTTTTTATTCATCTACCAAATGCGTAATGCCTTATTGGTTGGTACCAATCAAAGTAAATTCTTAATCATCGGGACGGCTACTGAAGCTTTCTTCAATATCTTTTTTGATTATAGTTTGATCTTTGGACATTTTGGATTTACAGCAATGGGTTTAAATGGTGCAGCTTATGCATCTATCATTGCCGAAATCATGGGCTTGCTTGTGATTTATCTTGTGATACATTTTCAAAAGATTGGGGTAAGATTTGATTTATTCAAAAAGCTTGAACTCAAAATGGATTATGTAAAACTCATTTTGGTGCAATCTTCTCCACTAATGATGCAATACATGATAAGCATTATTAGCTGGGAATTCTTTTATATATTAATTGAACATAGAGGAGAGCAATCCCTTGCGGTATCCAATGCCATGCGCAATATATTTGGCTTTTTTGGTTGTTTTACCTGGGCTTTCGCTGCCACTACCACCACCATGGTAAGTAATATCATTGGACAAAATTTACAAGAAAAAGTAATCGAACTCATTCATAAAATCATGCAATGGAGTTTTGGATTTGCATTGGTTGTGGCAATTTTGATTAATATATTTGCTGCTCAATTTCTTTCTATCTATGGTCAAGGAGAAGGCTTTTTAACAGAGGGTATTCCAGTTTTAAGAATCGTTTCTGTTGCTTTGCTTTTAATGTCTGCTTCTACCATTTGGTTAAGTGCTGTAACAGGAACAGGACAATCTAAAGTAACCTTAATGATTGAATTTGCAGCCATTGTTATTTATATCATCTACAATTATCTTGTACTAGAATATTACCAAATGCCTATTACTTATGGATGGTTTAGTGAGATTATCTACTGGTTGAGCTTATTGATTCCTTCCTATTTTTATATCAGGACGATGCGTTGGAAGAATAAGAAAATTTAAACCCCAAATCGAATCAGTTTCTAAATAGACGAAGTTGATTTAGAATAATTTGACCTTGTACGTTCAATATCAACGGCAGTCGTTCCTTCAAAATAAGGCACAGACAATTGTTGTTTTGTAATTTTTACATACACAGATTCCGCCATAGGATGCGCAGCTAAAATTTGATCAGCGATATTTGTTACAATCGTTTCAAGTAATGGCGTCGGGACTGCCATGATTTTTTGGATCAAGGCATATACTTGCACATAGTCAATGGTTTGTTCTAATTTTTCGATTGTTTTGGTTACCGTAGTCAATTGAATACGCAGATCAACTTTAAATGTATTTCCAATTTTTTTTTCTGCAGGATAAACCCCATGAAAACCATTGAAAATTAAATCATTTAAATAGATGTGCATAGTAAAGATTTAATTAGTGACCCTTTGCTGTTAAGAAACGCTCAGCGTCTAAAGCTGCCATACAACCACTACCAGCAGCTGTTACAGCTTGTCGATAATTCTTATCTTGTACGTCTCCAGCAGCAAACACACCTTCAATATTTGTTTTGGTTGTACCAGGTTCTGTCAAGATGTACCCTGTTTCATCCATCTTTAAATAGTCTTTAAAAATGCCACTGTTTGGATTGTGTCCAATTGCAACAAAGAAAGCACTTACTGGAATCTCTTCCATTGTATTGGTTTGATTGTTTTTGATACGTACACCTTCTACTTTTTTATCACCTAAAATCTCGTCTGTTTCGGAATTAAAATGCACCACAATATTAGGTGTATTCAACACTCTATCTTGCATCACTTTACTCGCACGCATTTGATCTTTTCTAACAATCATATGCACTGTGGTACACATTTTTGATAAATAATGTGCTTCTTCAGCAGCAGTATCACCTGCACCTACAATCGCAACATCTTTTCCTTTAAAGAAGAATCCATCACAAACCGCACATGCACTCACACCAAATCCATTCAATCTTTCTTCACTTGGAATACCTAACCATTTTGCACTTGCACCTGTAGAAATAATCACAGCGCCTGCTTCGATGATTTTTTCATCATCAATCCAAACTTTATGCGGGTATCCACTAAAATCAACTTTAGTTGCTAAGCCATAACGAATATCCGTACCCATTCTTGCAGCTTGTTTCTCAAAATTGACCATCATTTCAGGCCCTTGAATACCATCTGGAAAACCAGGATAGTTTTCTACCTCTGTGGTAATGGTTAATTGTCCACCTGGTTGAATACCTTGGTATAACAACGGTTTCATATTTGCTCTAGCTGCATAAATTGCAGCAGTATAACCAGCTGGTCCTGATCCAATAATTAAGATGTCTACTTTTTCTGTTTCCATAATCCTTTTTTTGTTGCTACAATGTAGTTTAAAACTAAATAATTTTTAAAGTTTTTTTTCAAGCCTTTAAGTTTTACAAAAGGCGTAGAAAAAAAAGCCCCGACAACTCTTTAAGATTGTTGGGGCTTTTATGATATTGTTAATTTTATATTAGCCCAAATAAGCTTTCAATGCATTGCTGTATCGTGCTTTTTGTAAACGTTTAATGGCACGTTCTTTAATTTGTCTAATACGTTCTTTTGTTAAATCGTATTTGATACCAATTTGTTCGATTGTCACGCCATTTTCTCCATCTAAACCAAAATAGGCATTTACAATTTCCGCTTCTCTTGGACTTAAAGATTTTAAGACTCTTTTGATTTCTTCTCTTAAAGAATCCTTCATTACATCTTCATCCGTATCAGATCCACCTTCTAATAAATCACCCATGGCCACATCTTCCGCTTCGTGCACTGGTGCATCTAGTGAAGTATGACGTGTATTAGATTGAAAAATATTATTGATTTCTGTCTCTGACATCTCCAAGATACCTGCAAGTTCCTCTGTTGAAGGCTCACGCTCATGCTCTTGTTCGAATGCCATATATGCTTTGTTCGCTTTATTATAAGTACCAATTTTGTTCTGTGGTAAACGAACCAAACGACCTTGTTCTGCTAAAGCTTGTAAAATAGATTGACGAATCCACCATACCGCATAAGAAATGAATTTGAAACCTTTTGTTTCATCAAAACGCTGAGCAGCTTTGATCAAACCTAAATTTCCTTCGTTAATTAAATCACTCAAGGACAAACCTTGGTGTTGGTATTGTTTTGCCACAGACACAACGAAACGTAAATTGGCTTGAACCAACTTATCTAAAGCGCGTTGGTCACCCATTTTAATACGTTGAGCGAGCGTGGTCTCTTCTTCGGGATTAATCATAGAGATTTTAGAAATCTCCTGTAAATATTTTTCAACCGCTTGAGAATCTCTGTTGGTAATCTGTGTAGCAATTTTAAGCTGCCTCATGCAAAGAATTTATTTATAAGTATAACGATGGAAAGTCCAAAATAGTATATCCCTTGCGGGAGTCTGCAAAGTTAAGTTTTTGGAGGCAATAATACAAATAAAGCCTAGAATAGCCCCCAATTTCACATTTTAGAAATATTTATACCCAAAATGGTCTTTTTTTACCTTTTATCGACGCCCTAGATTTATCTTCGTTCCATGATAGATTATAGATCTGACACCGTTACCAAGCCTACCTCAGCCATGTTAGCCTATATGCAAGCGGCGCCTGTGGGTGACGATGTGTTTGGGGAAGACCCAAGCATCAATAGTTTGGAGGAAAAAACAGCTAAGATGTTTGGATTTGAAGCTGGCTTGTTCTGTCCAAGTGGCACCATGACCAATCAATTGGCTATTAAAACCCATACGCAGGCTGGAGATGAAGTGATTTGTGACGAGATTTCCCATATTTACCAATATGAAGGTGGAGGCATCGCCTTTAATTCGGGTTGTTCTGTCCGCCTTTTGCACGGAGACCGCGGCCTTTTGAATGCAGCCCATATTCAAGCAGCCATCAACCCTATAGATGTGCATAAGCCCATCACTAGTTTGGTGAGCCTAGAAAATACCAGTAACCGAGGTGGAGGTGCTTGTTATGATTTTAGTACATTTTACGAAATTCAACAGGTAACCAAGTCCAATAATTTGGCACTTCATTTAGACGGCGCGAGGGTTTTCAATGCCATTGTCCATAAAAAGGAAAATGCAGCAGATTATGGGAAAGTCTTTGATTCTGTATCTATCTGTTTAAGTAAAGGATTAGGTGCTCCAGTGGGAAGTGTATTGGTAGGATCCATTTCATTTATCAAAAAAGCCAGAAGATGGAGAAAGGTTTTTGGTGGTGGGATGCGCCAAGCAGGTTATTTGGCTGCAGCAGGTATTTATGCCATTGAAAATCATGTAGCGCGTTTGGCAGAAGATCATTTACACGCCATCGCTTTAAAAGATGCTTTAGAAGCAAAATCATTTGTAGACCATGTTTTACCAGTTGAGACCAATATTGTCATTGCAGTGATGACAGGCGCATATACTCCTGCCGCATTTGTTCAAGCACTAAAGAAACAAAATATATTGGCCTATGTGATGACCCCTACTCAAGTTCGTTTTGTTTTACACCTTGACATCTCCCCCGACACTTTAGCAAAAACAATCGAAACCATTCAAAAAATTAAGTCGTAAAGAATAGATAAATAATTATGTTAGAAAGAATTAATCCAACCACCACACAAGCTTGGTTTGTGTTGAAGAAACATTATGAAGAAGAGATGAACAGGAAACAAATGAAAGATTTGTTTGCAGCAGACCCGAATAGATTCGATACTTATTCAATCAAAAAAGACGGTATCCTATTTGATTATTCAAAAAATATTATTTCTGATAAAACCATTCAACTACTTTTTCAATTAGCAAAGGAATGTGGTTTAGATAAAGCGATTGAAGCACAGTTTTCTGGAAAAGCAATTAATGAAACCGAAAACAGGGCTGTATTACACACTGCATTAAGAAATTTCAGTGGTCAGCCTGTTGTATTAGATGGTAAGGATGTGATGCCTGGGATTGAGCAAGTGTTACAACAAATGAAAACATTTTGTAACAAAATTCACCAAGGAGAACACAAAGGATTTACTGGTAAAAAAATCACAACCATAGTAAATATCGGCATTGGCGGAAGTGATTTAGGCCCAGTGATGGTGACTGAAGCTTTGAAACCATATTGGGTAGATGGGATACAAACTTATTTTGTAAGTAATGTAGATGGAACGCATATTGCTGAAACTTTGAAGAAAGTAAATGCAGAAGAAACTTTATTTTTAATTGCTTCTAAAACATTCACTACACAGGAAACCATGACCAATGCGCATACCGCAAGAACTTGGTTTTTAGAACATGTAAAAGACGAAGCTCATATTGCAACGCATTTTATTGCTTTAAGTACCAACGAAAAATTAGTGAATGCATTTGGCATTGATAGTCAAAATATGTTTGAGTTTTGGGACTGGGTTGGTGGTCGCTATTCTTTATGGAGTGCGATTGGATTGTCAATTGCTCTAACCATTGGCTACAATCATTTTGAAGAATTATTAAAAGGCGCACACGAAGCAGATGTGCATTTTAAAACGACACCATTCGAAAAAAATATGCCCGTGATTATGGCATTATTAGGCATTTGGTATACTAACTTTTTTGGAGCTCAAAGTGAAGCCATCCTACCTTACGATCAATACTTACACCGCTTTGCAGCTTATTTCCAACAAGGCAATATGGAGAGCAATGGTAAATTCGTAGACCGCAATGGCACCACTGTCAATTATGCAACTGGTCCTGTAATTTGGGGCGAGCCAGGCACCAATGGACAACATGCATTTTATCAATTGATCCATCAAGGTACTTTAGTAATACCATGTGATTTTATTGCACCTGCAAAAAGTCATAATCCAATTGGGGATCATCATGATAAATTATTGAGTAATTATTTTGCACAAACGGAAGCTTTAATGAATGGAAAGACTGAAAAAACAGTTGTAGTTGAATTAAAAGCTGCTGGCAAATCAGAAGCCGAAATTGAATCCTTAGCACCTTTCAAAGTTTTTGCAGGTAACAAACCAACCAATTCTTTCTTAATCGAAAAAATTACGCCACATACATTAGGATTCTTGATTGCGCTTTATGAACAAAAGATTTTTTCACAAGGCGTGATTTGGAATATTTATAGTTTTGATCAATGGGGTGTTGAATTAGGTAAACAATTAGCCAATCAGATCTTACCGGAATTAAATCACAATGAACCTGTAACGGGACATGATAGTTCGACCAATGGATTAATTAATCAATACAAGCAATGGAAAGCATAAGATTGATTGAACCAAGAGACAATGTGGCTTTAGCAGCAGTGATTCGTGCTGCCTTAACAGAATTTGGTGCCAACAAACCAGGAACTGTTTATTATGATCCTACTACAGATCATTTATTTGAATTGTTTCAAACTGAAGGTTCCGTTTATTATGTAGCAGAAATTGAAGGCTCCCTTGTTGGTGGATGTGGTATCTTCCCTACCGAAGGATTGCCTGATGGTACCTGTGAATTGGTGAAATTATATTTAGCGCCATCTGCAAGAGGAACAGGTTTAGGAAAAGCATTGATGCTAAAAGCAATGGCTTGGGCAAAAGAAAATGGATATACGCAAGTGTACCTTGAAACAATGCCAGAACTTTCTAATGCCGTTACGATGTATGAAAAATTGGGCTACAACAGATTGACAAAATCATTGGGCAATTCTGGTCATGATGGTTGTAGTATCTGGATGCTAAAAACTTTGTAAGCATCTTTTCAGGATTATTTTTCACTTACCATTTATCTACTTCCTCTGAACTTAAATTATCGCCACTAGTTTCAGGCGCATTTGTAGGTTGATCTGAAGGTTCAGTAACTTCAGGTGCTATTTTTGCTGGAGTTTCAGGCACAACTGAAGGCTGCACTGCTTCAACTAATGGTTCGTTAGATGCAGGATAATTATTTGGATATTGTGGTGGATTTTCTGGATCAAACTCATGGTTGAATGCATCAAAATCAAAATCAGGCATTAATTCTGTTTTCACATAATCTAAAGATTCAGTCAATGCTTTTAAAAATTTATTGAAATCCTCTTTATACAAGAAAATTTTAGAACGATCATATCCATTATCATCAAAACGTTTTCTGCTTTCTGTAATGGTTAAAAAATAATCATTGCCCTTAGTGGCTCTTACATCAAAGAAATAAGTTCTTCTTTTTCCTGCACGAATTTTTGAACTAAATACACTTTCAATCTTTTTGTCGTTGTTTTCGTATTCCACAATATCAATTTTAGTTAAGAAAAATCTATGGCTAAAATATAAAATCTTTATGAAAATTTAAAATTTTAAACAAAAATTCAAGAAAACCCATTAAACCGATATTATTCCTGGTTTTGGCTCAATTGGGTTTGATACAATTCGGCATATAAGCCCTGTTTTGCTAACAAACTTTCGTGTGTACCTGATTCTGCGATATGGCCATCTTCGATATAAATGATCAGGTCAAAATGGAAATTAAAAAAGATGCGATGTGTGATAAATAAGGCCGTTTTGTCTTGCATCAGACGACTCAGATTAGCCAATATTGTTTTTTCGGTATTGGCATCCACCGCACTCAAACAGTCATCGAAAATAAATAAATCTGGTTCTTTTATCAATGCCCTGGCAATGGATATTCTTTGCTTTTGCCCCCCACTTAAAGTAGTACCACGCTCACCTACCATCGTCTCAAATCCTGCTGGTAATTGTTCAATTTCATTTAAAATATGGGCCGACTTCGCTGTCGCTTTGATGGTTTCGTTAGACGATATAACACCAAACTGAATATTATTTTTTATTGAATCGCTGAATAAAAATACATCCTGTTGCACATAGCCAATACGTTTTCTTAAAGACAAAGTATCTATCAATTCAATTGATTGACCATCTACCAAAACTTCTCCAGTATTCACATGGTACATTCGATTCAATACTTGAGCAATAGAAGATTTTCCAGAACCCGTTTTTCCAAGGATCAATACTTTTTGACCAGCTTGAATGTTTAATGTAAAATTATTCAGTGCCTTTATGCCAGAATGTGGATAGATAAAATCCACATTGTTGAATTGAATATCCCCTTTTATTTGATCTATTTTTTGGGTGCCCTTATTTTGAATGGTTGGTTCAATGGATAAAAATTCATTCAATCTTTTTTGTGAAGCAGCTGCTCTTTGAATCATACTTGCTGTCCATCCAATCGCACTCACCGGGAAAGTCAACATGTTAATATAAATGACAAATTCTACAATCGTACCAATCTGACTTGGGTCCTTAATGGCTTGCAATCCGCCTAAATAAATAGTCAATAAAGTACTCAGTCCAATCATCAACGCCATGGTAGGCGTATAAAAAGCTTCCACTTTCGCCAATCCAACTGCATTCTTACGGTACAATTCACTATTTGTTTTAAAGAATCCCAACATCGCTTTTTCTTGTACAAAAGATTTTATCACTCTTATACCAGAATAGGATTCTTGTGCATTGGTGGTTAAATCTGATAATTGTCCCTGAATCTCCTCACTCTTTTTATTAATGATGCTGTTGACTAAATAAATGGTGATAGCTAAAATGGGTAATGGTGATAGAACATACAAACTCAATCGTACATCTTTTGAAAACATATTGTACAAACAAAAACCAATCAAAGAAACTAGGTTGACTAAGTACATTAAGGAAGGGCCGGTGTACATCCTCACACGACTCACATCTTCTGTAATACGACTCATTAAATCTCCTGTACTATGGGTTTTATAAAATTCTGTATCGAGTGCTTGATAATGTTCGTAAACCTGATTTTTTTGATCATACTCAATATGCCTACTCATTACAATCATCGTCTGGCGCATAAAAAACATGAAAATGCCTCTTAAAATAGCCAAGATCAAAATGGTGACACTACAAAAAGTGATTAACCAGCCAAAGCTAAAATGATTGATTTCGCTGATCCCTGCTATTGCTCTAATAATAAGTTCATTTGGTGTCCCTGTCACAGGTTTCCCTCCAGGTAATTTAGCTTGCACCAAACCCACCACATAACCAGTAATCTGAGGGGCTAAAACAGCCAAATAGTTGGTCGCAATGACCAATAGCATTCCTGCAAAAAACCGGAATCTATATTTCCAGAAAAATTGATTTAAAGCAGCTAATTCTCTCAATTGGTCCTTTTTTGTAAAGATACATGGTAGTCAATTAATTAGAACTATTGAATTCATGAATAAATTGGCCATTTTTTTGCAAAATTGCTTTTCCCTTCCTACATTTGCCGCGGAGAGATGGCAGAGTGGTCGATTGCGATAGTCTTGAAAACTATTGACTGTAACAGGTCCGGGGGTTCGAATCCCTCTCTCTCCGCCAAACGATGAAAAAGAGGCTTTTAGCCTCTTTTTTTATGCCCAAATGATTGGCATTTTCACGAAGTGAAACCTAAAGTATAAAGAAAATGAGACCCAAATCTTGATTTGAGGTCGAAAATGAATTTATACATTAGGTAAATCCAAAGGATTTATTATGCCCTTAATTTGGGCATATATAATTTTACAATAGCTCTTTTTCTTAGTTCTAGCCCCCAAAAAAGGATCAACGACCGAAGGGAGGTAATCCTTTTAACTAGGTAATAATTTACCTAGCCCAAAAAAAATGATGCCGGAGTGCAACGACGGCCATCCTTTTAGATTATATCCTAAAGTATAAACCGTAGGAAATTGGTTTTATATTCTGGCTATTTTTAAAACAAAAAATGCCAACAATTTTATTTATTTATGGATGGAGGTTATTCTTTTACTCAAACGAATCAATTGAACCTATACATATACATGTACAAAAAGGAGATATAGAAGCAAAATATTGGCTATTAATTGAAGAAATAGAAATTATAGAAGCATTTTCCTATAATTTTACACCAGCAAGTAAAAAAGAAATTAAAAAGATCATCTATCAGCATTTCGATTTAATTATATCAGAATGGTCTAAACATTTTTTAAACAATGGAAAAGATGCCTAATATTCAATCTGTTTCATTCAAACAGAATTCAATGATCATTTATATTAATGGCATTGAACATTGTTTTGAACTTGATAAAGTATCTAGTAAGTTACTAAATGCTACTTCAATAGAAAGAAACGAATACCAAATTTCACCAGCAAACTATGGTATTCATTGGCCATTAATAGACGAAGATCTATCTATTAAAAAATTATTAGAAAAATAAAAAGGCCACCAATTAGGCAGCCTTTAAAATATTAGTCTAGGAAGATTTTACTGTTGAACCCCTACTCCATAAAAATTAACCGTCTTAATTAAATTATCACTTAAAAAAATGGTTGCGGTTTTTGTAAAATTCCCCATTGCTGAACCATTGAATCCTAAAGTCACCACTGTTTTTTGACCAGGCGCAATTACCTCATTTGATTGAAATTTTGGTGTGGTACATCCGCAACTCACTTGAACATTGTTTAAAGTAATTGGAGCAGAGCTGATATTTTCAATAGTCACATTGAATTCAGTAGGCTTACCATAAGGGATATTACCCATATTGTAATTGTCATTAGAGAACTTCAAAACTTTGTTAATGTCTTTTTGAACCTGTGCCTTTGCTGGAGCTGTTTGAGCAAATAATTGCAAAGAAATAGTGCATAAGAAAGCAAATAAAATGAACTTTTTCATATTTGTTGAGATTAGAATTTTATCTAAAATAAACAAAATAGTTACATTATCAGTCTTTGAAAATGAAATCAATAATAGTAATTCATTGATTTGAAACTACTTAGGTTATTAATGATAAAATAATATTTATAAAATAAATTCAAATAAATAGCTATAATTTTAATAAGTATTTCCATCAATAATCTAAGATAAACGTTAAGTATGTTTACAGTAACAGAAATCGTTAAAGATGGCATATTAGAAGTACAATCTTCTAGTAAAGGAACTGCAAATAAATTTTATCAAATCATTTGCAGTAATGGTAATGTTATGCAAGAAGGAAAAATAACTGGATTTACACAGCGAACCTGCTTATATGTAGGTAATTTTAAAAAAGGAAAATACACATTTAAATTAGATGAAACGGAATCAAAAGATTTTATTGTTCAATAGTCTATTACTCCTTATCTAGTCCACTTTTACTTTCATAATTAATTTTCGGATCCTACCTTCTCCTATCATGGGTGCATGCACATCGTCTGGGAAATAAATACCAAACTGACCAGGATGCAATTTGAAAAAATGATCTGGCGCATCTTCAAAAAATAACACATCTTTTTCTTTACTGTAAGTACCTCTAGGTTCAACGCAAGAACTGCGTGATTTCCAACCCACCGTTTCCACGCCTTTAAAACAAACCTGGATATCTATATAAGTATTATGACATTCAAAATTAGCGCATGAATCTAACATGGGTACTCCATCTTCGTCGGAAATGATTGCCAAAATATTTTGACCATCTACTTCTTTCTTCCCAACTGGCATGTCATCAAAATTGGTATTTAAAATATATTCAAATGCTGCAGCGAATCGTGGATGCACTGAAACATATTTATTCAATTGAGTGATTTCGTCTAGTATCATTATTTAATTTTTTCAATGACCAATAAATCCTCCACGTCAATATTCATAGGCAACTGCCCCACTTTCACAATCGCACGCTTTCCTTTAAATCCAATGACTTCGCCCACTTGGTAGTTCTTCTTTAATTTCACAGTGGATCCAATCTCAATTGGCCCTGCAGCTTCCTTATACTGCTTGTCCACTTTTTTTGCCAATTTATTAATGACAATGGCGTCATTCTTTTTAAACAACAAATTGTACAAAGTTTTCATCACTTCTTCCTTCTTATCAGACTTCTTATAATCCAATGCAATTTGTTTTAAATTGCGTTCCATCTCCTTTAAATAATTAAACTTCTCTTCCGCTACCCTATTCTGCTCTCTTAAAAGCGCAACTTGTTGTAAATGCTTTTCCTTATCTAATGTCTTATTCAATTCTGCCTTAAGGATATCGTTCTCTTTAATTAGTTTATGCAATTCCTTGCGCTCCTTTTGCACCAATTGTAAATCCTGTTCGGTTCTGTTTAACAATTTATCCAACTCAAAATGATGCGTGTCTACTAATTTTCTTGCACGATTAATTAAATGCTTAGGCAATCCAATTCTTTCGGCAATCGCAAAAGTGTAAGAGCTACCTGGCTTACCAATCACCAATTGATACAATGGTTCTAATTTCACTTCATCAAACTGCATGGCGCCATTCACAATTCCTTTATTGTGGTTGGCCATCACTTTCAAATTCAGATAATGTGTAGTCACAATCCCTTGCGCATGCTTATGTGATAATTCTTCCAAAATAACTTCGGCAAATGCACCTCCTAAATGTGGATCGGATCCGCTACCAAGTTCATCTATAAAAAATAAAGTTTTCCCATTTGCATTTTCAATAAAGTACTTCATATGCGTCAGATGACTGCTATAGGTACTTAACTCAAATGCTAAATTTTGCGTATCTCCCAATTGAATGAATAATTGTTTGTAAATGCCCATTTGAGAATCGGGATGCACTGGCACCAATAAACCCGACTGCAACATCACTTGGTTTAATCCCAATGTCTTCATGGATACGGTCTTTCCCCCTGCATTGGGTCCACTGATGATTAAAATCCTTGCTTCATCATCCAATTCCAAATTAACCGGTATCGTTTTTTTACCTGATGCTTTATTGTACATATACAACAAAGGATGGTAGGCTTGAATCAAATGGGATGTGGCTTTATTTTCTACCACAGGCAAGTGCGCATTCATGTCTATCGCCAATAGGGCCTTGGCTTTGATAAAATCATACAATCCCACCATTTGCAAATAGCCCATCATCAAACTTGAGTATGGCGCTAGTTGGGCAGTTAATTGTCTTAATACCCTTTGCACTTCCTTTGTTTCATCCTGTTCTAAACTAAATAGTTCATTATTGAGTTCAATGGTTTCCTCTGGTTCTATGAAAGCTGTTTTACGACTATCACTTTCACCATGTAAAAATCCTTTTACTTGTCGCTTGTATTCCGAGAAGACCGCTACCACACGTCGACCATTGCTAAAACTTTCATCAATATCTGCGGTATAACCAGACTTAGCCAAACGACCCAATACTTTTTCAAATATGCGTCTTAGCTCTTGTCTTTTTTTATACAATTGAGCACGGATCTTCGCCAAGTCTTCGGAGGCATTGTCTTTGACTAAACCTCTATCATCAATCACGTCATCAATGGATTCTATGATCGTTTTTTCAAAATAACTTTCTGCAATTACTAAATACAAATGACTATAAGCCGCTTGGCGTTCTGCATCAAACCATTTGAATAGTTGCCCCACATGATCCACCAGTTTGCGCACCAATAACCATTGCTCTCCAGTTAATTGCGCACCCGGAATACCCAATAGCTTCACATCCTTCCTGATATCTAAAATAAAATCACTTGGAAAATACTGATTGGCCTGTTTAATAAATTGATATTCTTGCGTTTGCCTTAATGTAATCTGGATATAATTCAACTGCGTATGTATCCGCATGGCTTCCACCTGCTCCTTTCCAATAGTGGATTGACAGTAATTGAGTAAGATGGTCTTGATCTTATCAAATTCTAACTGGGAAAGGGCATTTTCAGGATATACTTTCATGGGTGCAATGGCTACAAATTTAGTTAAATAAACATTAACAGCCTTAGAACAAATTGGTCTATGATTTGTTGTAATTTCAACTATACAATCTATATGAAAACAATCAAATACATCACAGCCGGTTTGTTCAGCATTATATCTTTTTTCGCATGCGCTCAAACCCCTAAAAAACAAGCAAAAATTCAAAAAGTCAATATGGAAAATACACAAACAATCACATTAGGTTCTGGCTGTTTCTGGTGCACTGAAGCCGTTTATCAGCGTTTAGAAGGCGTCGTTAAAGTCACTAGTGGTTATAGCGGAGGTCATGTTGATAATCCAACCTATGAGGAAGTTTGTGCAAAAACGACGGGGCATGCCGAGGTTTGTCAGATTGTTTTTGATACCACTAAAATTAGCTTAGACGATATCTTATCTGTTTTCTGGAAAACGCATGACCCAACCACACCGAATCAACAAGGTAATGATGTAGGCCCTCAATACAGATCGGCTGTTTTTTACCACAATGACCAACAAAAGGCATTAGCGCTTAAATACATCAAGGAATTAGATGCGAGCAAAGCATGGGATAAACCAATCATTACAGAAGTGACTGCGTTCACTAAATTCTATTCTGCAGAATCATACCACCAGAACTACTATAATAACAATACCAACCAAGGCTATTGCAGGTATGTGATTGGGCCAAAATTGGATAAATTCGAAAAAGTATTTAAGGATAAATTAAAGAAAGACGAAGAATAGTGCCAAAGCCAAAAGTTAAATTGACAAACAGTTAATTGACTTAGACAATTTGAGTATTATATTTTAACTTAGGGATTCAATTATTTGAATCCCTAATCTTTTTATATGAAAAAGTTCCTTTTATTATTAATACTAACTTTCTTATCTGGTAAAAATTTCGCGCAACCTCTAGTGAATGAATCTGATTCTTTAAGAGGTAGCTTGAATGAAAACAGGGATTGGTTTGATATCAAAAGATATGTAATAGACGTTAAGCCCAATTATGAGGCAAAATCTATTATGGGTGTGGTGAGTTGGAAAGCAATAGCTGTTAAGCCTTCCAAGCAAATACAAATTGATTTACAAACTCCGTTGGTGATAGATAGTGTTTTATTGTGGTCAAATACAAAAGAAAATTTAACGCCAATACGTTTACAATTTACTAGATCAAATAATATTGCGATTGCACAAATTGAAAAACAGATTCCAAAAGGACAAGTGTTTGGTTTAACCATATTTTATCATGGCGTTCCAAAGGAAGCCATTAGACCACCTTGGGATGGCGGATGGATTTGGAAGAAAGATACCAATGGACAACCATGGATGTCCGTGGCTTGTCAGGGCTTGGGTGCTTCTGTTTGGTATCCTTGTAAAGACCATCAGTCCGATGAACCAGAAGAAGGTGCACAATTAACCATTCAAGTCCCTAAAGACAAAAACCTGATTGCCATTGGCAACGGGAGAAAAGTTGCAGAGACCAATATGGTCAATATAAATAACAACAATCGATTCAATTGGCAGGTAACCAATCCAATCAATAATTACAATATCATTCCTTACATTGGAGATTATGTTGGATGGAAGGAAACATATAAAGGATTAAAAGGAAAACTAGACCTTAGTTATTGGGTACTCCGTTCAGACTCTGCCAAAGCAGTTGAACAGTTTAAGCAAGTGCCAAAAATGTTAGATGCATTTGAATATTGGTTTGGGCCTTATCCATTTTATGAAGATGGATTTCAAATGATACAAAGTCCACATTTAGGCATGGAACATCAGTCCGCAATCGCGTATGGTAATCGTTTTTTGAATGGTTATTTAGGAAGGGATTTATCTGGATCGGGCTGGGGACTCAAATGGGATTATATCATCGTTCATGAAAGTGGTCACGAATGGTTTGCAAATAATATAAGTACTAAAGATATTGCTGACATGTGGGTGCATGAAGGCTTTACAAGTTATTCTGAAACTTTATTTACCGAATATTTTCATGGAAAAAAAGCTGGAGATGAATATAATTTTGGCTTACGTAAAAATATTAGGAACGACATCCCTGTGATTGGTACTTACGGAGTGAACCAAGAAGGTAGTGGAGATATGTATCCTAAAGGCGCTAATTTAATACATACGATTCGTCACGCTATTAATAATGATAGTTTGTTTAGAAATATATTGATTGGATTGAATAAACAATTTTACCATCAAACGGTCACAACTGAACAAATTGAAAATTATATTTCGGTGCGTGCAGGTTTTGGTTTTCAAAAAGTTTTTGACCAATACTTAAGAACAACGCAAATTCCTGTGTTAAATTATAGCTATAACGAGAAAGAAAAAATATTTACTTACGAGTATAAAAACTGTGTGACTGGTTTTAACTTACCACTACACTTTAGTTATTTAGGTAAAAAATATAGTTTCATGCCAATGGACTATCAGCCTCAGCAACGTTTAATTAAAGAACCTAATTTTAATTTACAGGATTTTGTAAAGACGATCGAAAGTCAATACTACATTAAGTTAGCAGAGGTAAATTAGTTTTTAAGCACTCTACCTAAACTGTATAGACGTTTTTGCCAATAAGGTTCAGACAAATCACTTATGGTAACCCCTTGACTGGTGGATGCATGAGCGAATTTATTATTGGTCATATAAATACCTACATGTGAAATAGATCGACTGCCATCTGTTTTAAAGAAAATCAAATCCCCTTCTTTTAAATCTGACCAATCAATTTTTTCACTTTGTGTATATTGTTCCGCAGCTGTTCTTTTAAGATTGGTATTGTAAATCGCATTCATCACATCCAATGTAAAATAAGAACAGTCGACGCCTCTTTTACTTGATCCACCAAGCACATATGGCGTACCCCACCATTCATCTATTTTTTGAAGCAAAGGGATATTGCTAATTTCTTCTACCGCTATGTCCATTTGAATGGAATACTTTAATTGCAACCAATTGGCTCTCTCTACATCGGTTAAATTATCGGGCATTCTATCTGAACGTTCTGAACGAACCAATACAGGTTCTGCTTCTAAGGCATCGGATGCTTTTTTCATATACACCCTACCTGGCTTCACCGAAATATTATCTAAAAATTCAATCGCCTCATTTGCGTCATTATTGGATTCCGGGACAGCTACTACTGCAGGTAAACTTCTCTTAGGCTTTGCTTTAAATTGAGCCGATTTAGCCTTAACGGACTGACTAAACTTAGACATAGTAGTACAGCTTGACAAAATTGCCATCATCCATACCAGCCCTAATATCGTTATCGTCCTTTTTTGCATCTGCGGCAAGATAAGGCAAGAACCTTAAAATTGCCTCAAAGCAGATGATTTTAACCCTTTTTTGTGGAAAATTAAGCCTGTCTAAGCACTGCTTTTTTACGATATTTGTGCCTTATCCCGTTATCCCAAATGCCCAAGTTTTCCCATTTACACGTTCATACCCAATATTCATTATTAGATGGTGCTGCCTCTATAGATGGTTTGTATAAAAAAGCCATCAAGGACGAAATGCCTGCATTGGCGATCACGGATCACGGGAATATGTTTGGTGCATTTAATTTTGTGAGTCAAGCTTGGAAAAATACCAAAGTGATTGGCAAGGATGCGAATGGAAAAGATATTTTAGCACCTACAGTAAAACCAATTGTTGGATGTGAGTTTTATGTGGTGAAAGACCGACATATCAAACAATTTACCAAAGAACATAAGGACGATCGTTTTCACCAAGTCTTATTGGCCAAGAATGCGGTGGGTTATCAAAACCTCATCAAGCTAACTTCCTTAGGATACATTGAAGGGATGTATAGCAAGTACCCAAGAATTGATAAAGAATTGATTGAAAAATACCACGAAGGGATCATTGCTACCACTTGTTGTATTGGTGCGCATGTGCCTCAAGCCATTTTAAGAGATGGTGAAGAAGCAGCAGAGAAAGAATTTAAATGGTGGTTGGATTTATTCGGGGACGATTATTATATCGAAATTCAAAGACATCAAATACCAGAACAAGAGATCATCAACAATACCTTGCTTAAGTTTTCAAAAAAACATAAAGTAAGCGTGATTGCAACCAACGATAGTCATTATATCAACGAAGATGATGCCAACGCGCATGATATCTTATTATGTATTAACACAGGTGAAAAACAATCCACGCCAGGATTCGATGACTTTGTAAACGACGAACTTCAAGTCAAAAACAGAAGATTCAAGTTTCCAAATAATGAATTTTATTTTAAGACCCAATCGGAAATGATTGAGTTGTTTAGTGATATCCCAGAATCTATTGATAACACCAATGCGATTGTAGATAAAGTGGAAGTCTTGAATTTAAAGAAAGACATCCTCCTACCCGCATTCCCTATTCCAAAAAGTTTTCAGATTCACAAGGAAGCTAACATGAATCAGTGGGAGTTCTTAAAACATATTACATGGGAAGGTGCACATAAAAGATACGACGCTATTACAGCAGAAATTCAAGAAAGAATTGATTTTGAATTGTTCACCATTCAAACCATGGGATTTGCTGGTTACTTTTTAATTGTGAGTGATTTTATTAGAGCTGGTAGAGAGATGGATGTGTTTGTGGGCCCTGGTCGTGGATCTGCTGCCGGTTCTGTAGTAGCCTATTGTATTGGCATCACGAATATTGACCCGATAAAATACCAATTACTATTTGAGCGTTTCTTAAATCCAGATCGTAAGAGCATGCCCGATATTGATACGGACTTTGATGATGAAGGCCGTCAGAAAGTGATTGATTATGTAGTAGAAAAATATGGTAAGGAACAGGTGGCACAAATTATTACTTATGGTACAATGGCGGCAAAAAGTAGTATCAAGGATGTGGCTCGTGTGATGGATCTACCTTTATCCGAATCCAATTTATTAGCAAAATTAGTTCCAGATAAACCAGGCACCGAACTCAATCGTTGTTTGCATGCGCCCATCACGGTAAAAGAAGGTGAAAAATCTTTAGCCGAAAGAGAAGGTTATCAGTCGGACGATATTGATAACATCAAAAAGTTAAGAGAGATTTATGCAGGCAATGATTTAAGAGCAGCGGTATTACATGAAGCAGAACGTTTAGAAGGATCTATTCGTAATACGGGCATTCATGCTGCAGGTATTATCATTGCACCGAGTGACTTAACGGAAATTATGCCCGTTGCGACTGCAAAAGATTCTACTTTATGGGTGACTCAAATCGAAGGATCTGTGATTGAAGAAGTAGGTGTAATTAAAATGGACTTCTTGGGTTTAAAGACCCTTTCTATTTTGAAAACTACTTTGCAATTAATTAAACAAAACCATGGCGTCACCATCGACTTGGATAAAATTCCATTAGACGATGAAACCACTTTTCATTTATACCAAAGAGGAGAAACCAATGCCACTTTCCAATTTGAGAGTGTGGGTATGCAAAAATATTTACGTGAATTAAAGCCCGATAAATTTGCAGATCTAATTGCGATGAACGCCTTGTACCGACCAGGCCCCATGGCGTATATCCCAAATTTCGTTGAACGTAAACATGGTCGTGAAGCCATTCAATATGACTTGCCTATCATGGAAGAAATATTGGCCGACACCTATGGAATTACGGTCTACCAAGAGCAGGTGATGTTACTCAGTCAAAAGATTGCTGGATTTACCAAAGGAGATGCGGATGTACTTCGTAAAGCCATGGGTAAAAAACAAAAATCCGTGTTGGATAAAATGAAAGCACAGTTTGTAGAAGGGGCTGTGAAAAATGGACATGCCGAAAAAGCATTGGATAAAATTTGGACCGACTGGGAGGCATTTGCACAATACGCCTTTAATAAATCGCACTCTACTTGTTATGCTTATGTGGCGTATCAAACAACTTATCTAAAAGCACACTATCCCGGAGAATATATGTCTGCTGTGTTAAACCATGCAGGTAGTATCGATAAAATCACCTTCTTTATGGAAGAGTGTAAACGTATGGGTATAAAAGTATTGGGTCCAGATATCAATGAATCCTTACAAGGTTTCTCTGTCAATAAAAATGGAGAAATTCGTTTTGGATTAGGCGGATTAAAAGGCGTTGGCGAAGCTGCAATAGAAGCTATCATTATTGAGCGAGATAAAGGCGGACATTTTGAAACCATGGTTGATTTTATTAAAAGAGTATTGTCAAAAGCAGTGAATAAAAAATCATTAGAAAGTTTGGCCTACTCTGGTACTTTTGATTGCTTCCCTGAATACCATCGTGCACAATATTTTAATACCGGGGATGGGGATCGCACCAATGGCATGGAAAAATTAATTGCCTATGCACAAGCTATTCAGTCTATGACCACTGGTAGCACCAATACCCTATTTGGTGATTTACCTTCGGCCATGCAAGTGCCTATTCCTAAATTAGCACTCTGTGAGGAATGGACTTTGACCGAGAAACTAGACCACGAAAAAGACATTACAGGTATGTTCATGAGTGGGCATCCTTTGGACCATTTTAATTTTGAATTAAAGCATTACGCCTTCACGCCTATCAATGAATACAACGAGGTAAAAGACAACTTGATTAGTTTCCCCAATAACCTAGGGAAAAATTTTAAACTCGCTGGTTTAGTGACAGAAGTACAACACCGAATCACTAAAACAGGTAAAAACTTTGGTTCATTTGCAATAGAAGACTTTACTGGCAAGACAGACTTTATATTATGGAGTGAGGATTATGTCAAATTCCAGAATTATTTAGAAGTGGGACAAAAAGTCTGTATTAACGGATCCTTTAGAAATAGATTCAATCAGCCTAATAACTTTGAATTTAAGTTGCAGACAATGTCACTTTTAGAAACAGTGAAGCAGCTACAAACCCGAACTGTGGAGTTGAGTTTACATCCAGCAAACCTAAGGGCCGATATGATTGAATTTTTTGAGAAGAACATCAAAGCAAATCCAGGAAGGACTTCCCTTAAAATTACATTTGTAGAACCAAGGGAGCAACTTGCTGCAAGTTTATTGACGATTGAGAAAGGCTTTTTGGTGAACGATGACTTTGTTCAGTTCCTAGACCTGAACCCAGAATTGAATGTTCAAGTGAAACTAGCCAACTAATTGTCCCCAACGAGGAATATTAAAGTGGAAAAGTCAAGATGGCAGATATTAAAGTTTGGAGCTAATTTTGTATTACTACAATTAAGAACAAGAAAAATATAAAAACACAATTATGGCATTAGAATTTACAGACGCGAACTTTCAACAAACAGTGATTGAGAGTGATAAATTAAGTGTAATCGATTTTTGGGCAGAATGGTGTGGACCATGTCGTGCTATTGGACCAGTGATCGAAGAATTAGCTGTTCAGTACGAAGGCAAAGTGAATATTGGCAAAGTGAATGTGGATGTGAATCCTACTTTAAGCATGAATTTTGGCATTACTTCAATACCAGCGATCCTTTTTGTAAAAGGTGGCGAAGTGGTAGATAAGCAAATTGGCGCAGTACCAAAGGCTGTTTTAGACAAAAAGATTCAATCTCACATGTAATTGAAATAAGGACTTTAAGGAAATCCCGCTCATTCAACCGAGTGGGATTTTTTATGTACTGTAATCAAAAAAATAACAATAAATTAATTACCTTCCTTTCCTAAATTAACCCAATGGATAGATTCCAAGGCCTGATAGGCATAGTATTGATTTTAATGATTGCTTTTTTGTTTTCCAACAATAAAAAAAGAATCAACTATCGCTTAGTACTAAGTGGTTTAGCCCTTCAGTTAACCATAGGAGTTTTGATTTTAAAAATACCTGCCATTACCAAGTTCTTTCAAATTTTGGGTAAAGGCATGGGGAAGATAGAAGAATTTGCACGTCAAGGTGCAGCGTTTGTATATGGTGGGGTTGCCGCGATGAGTCCTGCAGGTGCAACTGACTTTACCAATGGTGGATTTGTCTTTGCTTTCAACGTCACAGCAACCATCATTTTAGTATGTGTATTAGTAGCCTTATTCTATCATTTTGGTATCATGCAACGCATTATATCAGTGATTGCAAAGGCAATGAATTTTATTATGCGTGTGAGTGGCGCAGAAGCCTTAAGTAATGTAGCAAGTGCATTTGTTGGACAAGTAGAAGCGCAAGTGATGATACGTCCCTATTTACCGACTATGACCAAGAGTGAAATTTTAGCAAGTATGAGCGGAAGCTTAGCTTGTATTGCCGGTGGAATCCTTGTGGTATATGCCAATATGGGTGCTCAAGCTGGTATGGACTTAGCACCAAAATTAATTACTGCAAGTTTAATGGCCGCGCCTGGTGCTTTGGTGATTGCAAAAATTTTATTTCCTGAGACTGAAGTTTCTCAAACAATGGGAAAAGTTACTTTAGAAGTAAAGAGTCAATATAGTAACACCATCGACGCCATTACACATGGTGCTGGTGATGGTTTTAAAATTGCCATGAACGTGATTGCCATGTTGATTGGATTTATTGCCTTAATCGCATTAGTAGACTGGAGCTTATTAAAAATTGGCCATCTTTTTAGTGCCAATGTAGATTTAAGCTTGAACTTTATTTTTAGCAAACTATTTTACCCAATGGCTTGGGCCATGGGTATCCCAAATGTAGATGTACAGAATGCAGCTACCTTACTTGGTCAAAAATTAACCATCAATGAATTTGTTGCGTTTAAAAGTTTAACCAGCAAAGTGATCCCAATTGTAACAGAGAAAGGTTTGTTGATTGTGAGTATTGCCATTTGTGGTTTTGCCAATTTCAGCAGTGTAGGCATGTTAATTGGTGGTATTGGGGAATTAGCGCCAACACGCCGTAAAGACCTTGCCGAATTAGGCCTTAAAGCCTTACTAGCCGGAACCTTAGCTTCATACTTATCCGCAAGTATTGCAGGTATTTTAATTGGCTAAGATTTGTTTACCAGTAGCACAATCAAGGTTAAAGCTTAGCTTAAATATTGATAAAGAGTTTAAACATAAGATGGTAATCAAGCCCTTATTAAGTAACTTTGTGGCTTAATTTCATCGTTTATGAATAAGGCGCAAATTCAAGTGTTGGTTGATGCTCAAGAAGACCTTACATTAAAAGCAATTGGTCAAAAAATCTTACAAAACGAACGCATCAGTTTTGAAGATGGTGTCGCTTTATTCGAAAAATCATCTCTTCCCTATGTAGGTGCTTTAGCCAACTGGAAAAGAAATGAATTGCATGGTGACCTCACTTATTTTAATCGCAATTTTCATATCGAACCTACCAATGTTTGTGTTTTCTCTTGTAAGTTTTGTTCTTATTCAAAATTATATGCCCATAAAGAAGAAGGATGGGAATTAACGATAGACCAAATGATGGATATCGTAAAATCTTATGATGGCAAACCTGTTACCGAAGTGCATATAGTAGGTGGAGTGCATCCTAAATTAACCTTAGCATTTTTCTTGGACTTAATGCGCGCTATTAAAGCACATCGTCCCGAATTACATATCAAAGCCTTTACACCAGTTGAATTGGATTATATGTTCCGTAAAGCAAAAGTATCTATTCAAGAAGGAATGAAATTAGCACATGAAGCAGGATTAGATTCTTTACCTGGTGGGGGTGCCGAAATTTTTCATCCGGATATTCGTACTATTATTTGTGATGATAAAGTGGATGCCAATGGATGGTTGGAAATTCACCAAACAGCACATGAACTAGGCATGCATAGCAATGCAACCCTGCTGTATGGCCATATCGAAAAATACGAACACCGTATAGATCATATGGAACGCCTTAGACAATTACAAGACCAAACTAAAGGGTTTAATACATTTATTCCACTTAAGTTTCGCAACAAGGACAATGCAATGCATGATGTTCCTGAATCAACCATGCTCGAAGATTTAAAAATGTATGCCATCTCAAGATTGTACTTGGATAATTTCCCGCATGTCAAAGCATACTGGCCCATGTTAGGTCGACAAGTGGCTCAATTGACATTGAGTTATGGTGTGAATGATATTGATGGCACCATCGATGATACCACTAAGATTTACTCCATGGCTGGAAGCGAAGAACAGAATCCTGCAATGACAACCTTGGAATTGGTAAGACTCATCAAACAAGCAAAAAGAACCCCAATTGAAAGAGGTACTTTGTACAATGTGATCCAAGATTTTAGTTTGGTAGATGAAGCAGCGATTGAAGCTTAATTTAACATTCCGCTAAACCAATTGGAATTTGCATGGCCAATCCTCCGTCTGCAGTCTCTTTGTATTTTACATTCATATCCAACGCAGTTTGCCACATCGTATGAATGACTTTGTCTAAACTTACCAAGGCATAATCTGGTTTACTTTGCAAAGCCAATTGCGCTGCAGTAATCGCTTTGATCGCACCCATGGTATTTCGTTCAATACATGGAATCTGAACCAATCCACCCACCGGATCACAGGTTAATCCTAGATGATGTTCCATGGCAATTTCTCCAGCCATTAATACTTGTCGTTGGTTACCGCCTAATAATTCTGTCAATCCTGCTGCAGCCATCGCAGATGAAACTCCAATCTCTGCCTGGCATCCACCCATCGCTGCAGAAATTGTCGCACCATTTTTAAATAAAATACCAATCGCATTGGCAGTCAATAAAAAACGATGAATGTCTTGTTGACTTCCTTTATTACAAAAATTAATCGCGTACATTAATACCGCAGGAATCACACCAGCAGCGCCATTGGTGGGTGCAGTGACTACCCTACCAAAACTTGCATTCTCTTCGTTCACGGCCAATGCAAAACAACTTACCCAATCTAATATATAAGTAAAGTCAGCACCGCCACTTTGTATTTGTTGCATCCACTGTTCAAGATGATTAGAATCTAAATTAGTTGCTGTATCGCCTTCAAGATTACTTTCTACACTAGACTTATTCGCTTGAATTTCCTTTTTTAATAATTTAGCATTCAAATCGTGCGCTCTTCTGTGCACTTGCAATCCACCTGGTAAAATGCCTTCCGCATGCACGCCTTTATAAATACAATCCAACATCGTCTTCCATAAACGATCCAGGCCTTTCTCTAATGCTTGTTCCGTATGTAATTGCTTTTCATTTTCTTTTACAATATCAGAAATAGGCAAACCCGTTTTGATACACCAATGAATTAAATCATTAGTTGAAAAAAAATTAAATGGCACTTCGATATTCGTTTCCTTTTTATCCTCAATTAAATGGCCTAACTCTAAGCCATCTTCTGATGCTTCTGTCTCTATGAATCCACCTCCAACCGAATAATAAGTAAAGGTTTTTACAGCATCTTTTAATTCAACCACAAATTGCATCGCATTAGGATGGTAGGGCAAACTTTTATCCTTTAAAAAAACTAAATGATTATTATAATCAAATTGGATTGAATGCACGCCATTTAATAAAATGGTCTGCTGTTCTTTGATGGCTTGCACTTTTTGCGCAATCAAACGCGTATCTGTTGTGACAGGATCTTCGCCTTGTAAGCCCATTAATATAGCTGTATCTGTTCCGTGTCCTTTCCCCGTTTTAGCCAATGAACCATAGAGGTACACATGCAATGCATTGATATTTTTAACATCAGATAAAGCAATAACCCTTTTTATCATATGCTTTGCAGCCAACCAAGGTCCTAGGGTGTGTGAACTTGAAGGTCCTACACCAATTTTAAACATATCAAACACAGAGATGAACTTTTCCATAAGTAAAACAAATTTAAGTGAGTTTACAGTAGATATGCACAATTAGGGCATAATTTAATGCTAAATGCAAGGTAAAAAGGATGGCTGTTTGGTAATAATTTGCGAAATTCGAGTTACAAATAAAACTCCATGGAATTATCATCTCTTTTAAACAGATTTAGTGAACCAGAAACTTTAAAAATGGCCAAATTAGGTCGTGAATTAAGGGCATCAGGTGTTGATGTAATTGACCTAAGTTTAGGTGAACCAGATTTTGATACGCCACAGCATATTAAAGATGCAGCGATCAAAGCCATCAATGACAACTGGAGTCACTACACCCCAGTGGCAGGTTTTTTAGATTTAAGAGAAGCCGTTTGTACTAAATTAAAAAGAGATAATAATTTAGATTATACCCCTGAACAAATCATTACATCTACTGGTGCGAAGCAAAGTTTAGCCAATGCAATATTGGCTTTAGTAGATGAAGGTGAAGAAGTGATTATCCCTACACCATATTGGGTGACTTATTCTGAATTGGTAAAAATTGCGCGTGGTAAAGTAGTTGAAATCAGAACCACAGTAGAAGCTGGATTCAAAGCAACGCCTGCACAAATAGAAGCAGCCATCACTCCAAAGACAAAAGTGTTCATGTTCTCCTCTCCTTGTAATCCTTCTGGTGCGGTATACAGCAAAGCAGAATTGGAAGCATTGGCGAACTTGTTTAAAAAATATCCTCAAATCACCATCTTATCGGATGAGATTTATGAATACATCAACTTTATTGGCAAGCACGAAAGCATTGCACAATTTTCTGAGATAAAAGACCAAGTCATTGTAATTAATGGATTGAGTAAAGGATTTGCAATGACCGGTTGGCGTTTAGGATATACTGCATCCAATATTACTTTAGCAAAAGCGATGGAAAAATTACAAGGTCAATTTACATCAGGCACTAGTTCTATCACCCAGAAAGCTGCGGTGGCTGCCTTAGTGGGCGATTTAAAACCATCTATCGCAATGACAGAAGAATTTACACGTCGCAGAACAACCACTTTAGCATTGGTGAATGCCATGCCTGGATTTAAATGTTTTGCTCCAGAAGGCGCTTTCTATGTCTTTCCAGATGTGAGTAGTTATTATGGTAAATCTAATGGAGTACAAACCATTACAAATGCCTCAGACCTTAGCATGTTTTTATTAAATACGGCGCATGTATCTTCTGTGATGGGTGATGCTTTTGGCGAGCCGCATTGTGTACGTTTCTCTTTTGCAAACAGCATGGAAAATATCGAAAAAGCTTGGGCTAGAATTAGAGAAGCATTGGCTACTTTAAAATAAGTCCTCTATACATGACGCCCGAAAAATTTCAAATGTTTGAAAATCGATTGCTTAAAAATTATAAGCATCGTTTAAAACAAGCTAAGCGACTCAATGTCACTTGCTGGAGACTCTATGACCATGACTTACCAGAATTTCCCATTTGTGTAGAATTGTACGAGGAGTACATTTACATTGCAGAGTATAACAGACGACACGCACTCACCGACGAGGAACATGAGATTTGGTTTATAGAAACTAAAAAAATCATTGCAGACATGACGGGTGTTTCTATTGATAAGATGTATGTGAAATTACGCAAGCGTATGTCTCATCGTGAAGGACAATACGAAAAAGAAGCAGTCACGGAATCAAAGATCATCACAGTCAATGAAAATGGCTTACAGTTTTTAGTCAACCTAACCGACTACTTAGATACTGGTTTATTTTTAGACCACCGTGTCACCAGACAAATGGTGCAGGCAGAATCAAAGGATATGCATTTTTTAAACTTATTTAGTTACACCAGTTCCTTTTCTGTGTATGCTGCAAAAGCAGGCGCAAAATCAGTGACTTCGGTTGACTTATCTAAAACCTATTTAAGTTGGAGTGAAGATAATTTTAAACTCAATCAAATACCAGCTTCTTCGGCCTATCAATTTATACATGCAGATGTCAAACAATATTTGAAATCATTGCCCATCAATTTTTATGATTTAGTGGTGATGGATCCGCCTACATTTAGCAATAGTAAAAGAATGAAGGATATCTTAGACATTCAAAGAGACCATGTTGAATTGATCAATGATATGCTAAAAGCAATGAAGCCAGGAGGCATCTTATATTTTAGTACCAACTTTACGCAATTCATTATTGAAGCCGAGCAAATAAAGAGTGATCAAATCAAAGACATCACCAAGGCCACCACTCCATTTGATTTTGAAGGAAGATTAAAACGTTGGTGTTATAAAATTATAAAGCCGCTCTAATCGCTTTATCTAATTCTAAGACCTGTGGAATCAACATTTCTTGATTGTTATTCTGAATTACATAATCGCATAAACGCATTTTGATGGTATCCGATATTTGATGTTGCATACGCGCTTCTACTTGCTCTTTAGAAACACCATCTCTTTGCATGACTCTTTGTATTCTTA
>CAMCQV010000010.1 GCA_945877085.1 Chitinophaga pinensis | reverse complement strand
GATGTAGCAACTTTACATTACAGATCGGTGGGAAGACAAAGTAGTCCAGTGATCATTAGAACAAGAGGACATAGATTAGAAGGAATATTTCATAGTGGTTCACCAATGGGTATGATCGTCCATGCGTTGAGAGGGATGTTTGTTTGTGTGCCTAGAAACATGGTGCAAGCAGTGGGTATGTACAATACATTATTACAAGGCAATGATCCTGCATTATTGATAGAGTGTTTAAATGGCTATCGATTAAAAGAATCAGTGCCATCGAATATCAACGAGTTTACTGTGCCTTTAGGAATGCCTGAGATTATAAGCGCTGGTGAAGACATCACCATTGTGACTTATGGTTCTACTTTAAGAATTGTAGAAGATGCAGCGATACGTTTAGCAGCAATGGGGATTGATTGTGAAGTCATAGATGTACAAACCCTTTTGCCTTTTGACATCAACCATCAAATTGTAGCCTCCCTTAAAAAGACCAATCGAATTTTATTTGTGGATGAAGATGTACCTGGAGGTGCCACTGCATATATGTATCAGCAAGTGATCGAAGTACAGGGTGGATATAAATGGTTAGATGCAAGTGCTAGAACTTTATCAGCTAAAGCGCATCGTCCAGCCTATGCAAGTGATGGAGATTATTTCTCTAAACCAAATACAGAAGAAGTGATTCAGGTGGTGAAGGATATGATGGCAGAGTAAAGGATTGCGAAATATTTTTTGATTCAATAGCCTTCTAGCTGTTCCGTATAACTTAAAGAGCCTAGCCTAACCCTTAATGGAATTTTAGTTTTCTTTTCCAATGCTCTTTCTTGATTGCAAAAAAATCCTGTTTGTGTGGTGTAATAATTGGGGGCAACTTTATTTTGTACAGTATAATTTGCCTTTGAAATAGCGCTCACTAAAATGGGCGTTTTCTTTTCAGTTTTCCAATATTCCTTAGCGTTTTTTACATTCAATTTTTGCGCAAAGATTGTCTGCGCAAAAATGAAACATAATATAGTGATTGTAATTTTCGTAGTAGTTGAATTTATCCCATATTGTGAAACACCTTATTCACATCTTCGTCTTCCTCTAGTCTTTCAATTAATTTACTAATATCTTCTGCTTGTTCATCTGTCACAGGTACAGTGGTACTTGGTATCCACTCTAGTTCCGAAGAGATGGCAGTGATATTTTTTTCTTCCAATGCTTTTTGTAAGCTACCAAAATCAGTAAACGCACATCTTAAAACTATAATTGGATGTCCATTATCGTCATTGCTCTCTCCTAATTCATCTAAGCCATGGTCAATTAATTCTAATTCCAAATCATCCATCACCAATCCTTCTGGATTCAATTTAAACACACCCATTTTCTTGAATTGAAAACTTACACTTCCGCTATTACCCATCGCACCATTTCCTTTATTAAAATGACTCTTCACATTGGCAACAGTTCTTACATGATTGTCGGTTGCTGTTTCTACTAATATAGCGACGCCATGCGGCGCATAGCCCTCGTACAAAATTTCTTCATAGTTACTAGTATCTTTTCCCATGGCTCTTTTAATAGCCGCTTCTACTCTGTCCTTAGGCATGCCCACACTTCGCGCATTCTGGTAACACCTTCTTAAAGCAGGATTATCGTCTGGGTTAGGACCACTTGCTTTTACTGCAATGACAATTTCCTTACCAATGCGGGTAAACTGCTTAGCCATACGATCAAAGCGTTTAAACATGGTCGCTTTTCTAACTTCAAATATTCTTCCCATAATTGTTCTTTTAAGTCTGTAAAAATAACACAAAAAAAATAGCCCCGAAAATCGGGACTATTTTTATTTAAATATCATTGAAATTAATTATTCAATTTACTTGTCTTCTTGCTATATAAGAAGTACACAAATAAACCTAGAATCATCCAAATAAAGGCTACTTTAAGGGTTTGCATGTCTAACGCAAAGATCATTGCCAAACAAATCACTGCACCTAAAATAGGCACTAATGGCACCAATGGTGTTTTGAATGGACGCTCCATTTCTGGTGATTTACGTCTTAAGATCCAAATACCTAAGCTTACCAATACGAAAGCGAATAAGGTTCCAAAACTTGTTAAATCACCTGCAACGCTTCCTGGAACGAAAGCAGCAAATAGACCAACAAATACAAATAGGATCCAGTTTGATTTATAAGGTGTTTGGTATTTAGGGTGTAAATCGCCAAATGCTTTCGGCAATAAACCATCCTTACTCATAGAATAAAAAATACGGCTTTGTCCCATCAACATTACTAAGATCACAGATGAGAAACCTGCTAAAATCGCCACAGTCACGGCAGTGGCTAACCAACCATATCCAGTCATATAAGTAGAAATGGCATAAGCAACAGATGCTTCTCTTCCTTTTTCTGGATCAACAAAATCTGTCCAAGGTGCAACACCTGTTAATACGTGTCCAAATAAAATATAAAGAATAGTACAAACCACTAAAGATCCTAAGATACCAATTGGCATATCTCTTTTAGGATTTTTAGCTTCCTGAGCAGCAGTTGATACAGCATCAAAACCAATGAAGGCAAAGAATACGATAGCAGCACCACCCAGTACACCACCCCAGCCATGTTTAAAGGCGCCAGAATAGTCTGCAATGACTTTGCCCGCACTATCTGTTACAGCAGCTTGACCTGCAGGAATTAAATATGGTGTATGATTTTCTGGCTTAATAAACTGCCAACCTACAGCAATGAATATGATTACAATTGCCACTTTAATAAATACAATGATCGCATTTACAATAGCAGATTCTTGAGAACCTTTGATCAATAATAAAGTTAAAGCCAAAAGGATAATCAAGGCAGGGGCATTCATGATACCAGAATGTGCAACACCCATGCTATCTGTGAAGCTTTCAAATGGACTATGGCTCCATTCATAAGGGATGGCGCCTCCCGTCAGCTTATTGAGGTATTCACTCCAAGCGATAGAAACGGTTGCCGCTCCTAAGGCATATTCCATAATTAAAGCCCAGCCAATAATCCAAGCAACTAATTCACCCATAGTTACATAAGAATAAGCATAAGCACTACCTGCAATAGGGATCATAGCAGCAAATTCTGCATAACATAAGCCTGCAAAAGCACAGCCTACCGCCGCAATAATGAAAGATATGGTTACTGCAGGTCCAGCTGCTTGACCGGCTGCCGCAGCAGTTCTTACAAACAAGCCAGCACCAATGATGGCACCGATACCTAATGCAATTAAATTACCAGCACCAAGGGTTCTTTTAAGGCCTTTGCCTCCGTCTTCGGATTGAGCCAACATAGCAGCTAAATCTTTCTTTCTAAATAAACTCATAATATAATTGGTTTCTATTTAAGTTGAAAAGTAGCATTTTTTTCGCAATATTAGAGTGGTTTTAGATAAAAAAAAGGGTCAAACTCAAATTTTATAGACGCCTATTTTTTTAGAACTTATGTGTTATATTGCAGCACTAAGCATCCTATGAAAAAATCGAACAAACTAACCGTATACATTGTCATCGCTATGGTGGCAGGTGCCATTTTGGGCTACTTTATTCATGAAAGTAAAGACCAAGCAACCATTGATGGTTTTGCTAAAAATATCAAGTTATTGACCACCATCTTTTTAAGATTGGTTCAAATGATTATTGCACCATTGGTGTTTACCACATTGGTCGTTGGTATTGCAAAATTGGGTGATCTTAAAACCGTTGGACGTGTTGGCGGTAAAGCCCTATTGTGGTTTTTGTCAGCCTCTTTAATAAGTTTATTAATTGGGCTAATCTTGGTGAATATTTTGAAGCCAGGTGAAGGATTGGATTTAACAGTGGGGGATAGTTCTGGTGTGAAAGATTTAATGGGGAAGACCCAGTCTTTTAGTGTGATCAATTTTGTGGAGCATGTATTTCCAAAGAGCATGTTCGAAGCCATGGCCACGAATGAAATTTTACAAATTGTTATTTTTAGTATCTTTTTTGGTGTCGCTGCTGCTGCGATTGGAGAACCTGCAAAAGGATTTATTAAAGCATTGGATACAGTTGCGCATATCATTTTAAAAATGGTAGGTTATGTGATGAACTTTGCGCCTTTGGGTGTTTTTGGTGCGATTGCTGCGGTCATTGCTACAAAGGGCTTAACCATATTTTTATTTTATGGTAAATATTTATTGTATTTCTTAGTAGGCATAGGCACTCTATGGGTGGTGCTATTAGGCGTTGGCTATTTAATTTTAAGGAATCGCGTACCTTCTTTGTTAAAACATATTACCACACCTTTGGTGATTGCATTTAGTACTACAAGTAGTGAAGCCGTTTTTCCAAAACTAACCGAAGAGTTAGAGCGTTTTGGATGTAAGGATAAAATTGTTTCATTCATTTTGCCTTTGGGCTATTCCTTCAACTTAGATGGTAGTATGATGTACATGACTTTTGCGAGCATGGCCATAGCGCAAGCTTATGGGATTCATTTAGATGTTGGAACGCAATTAACCATGTTGGTGGTGTTGATGTTAACAAGCAAGGGGATTGCAGGTGTGCCAAGAGCCTCATTGGTAGTAGTTACTGCGACTTGTGCCATGTTCAATATTCCTCCAGAAGGGATTGCATTAATATTACCTATTGATCATTTTTGCGACATGTTCCGTTCTGCAACCAATGTATTGGGGAATAGTTTGGCAACCACTGCAGTGAGTAAATGGGAAGGGGAATTAACGGAACCACAACAAGTTTAAATTTATACCATCTTGTATGATCACATTATTAGAAGCTTTTCATTGGAGTCAGTTATTACAACCTCAATTTTATATTGAGCATGGGGGATTATGGCTGCTTTTATTAGTGGTTTTTGCAGAGACTGGATTGTTTGCTGGCTTCTTTTTGCCGGGAGATAGTTTATTGTTTGTAGCAGGCATTTATTGCGCACCATTGGCGGCAGAAATCTATGCTTCCGATAATCAATGGATTAATTTATTCATCCTTTTTATTTTTATTTCTTCTGCAGGTATTCTTGGTAATTATGTCGGGTATGTTTTTGGTAACAAGGTTGGTCCAACCATGTTTGATTGGAAGGAAAATCTTTTTTTCAAGAAAAAATATTTAGTGCAAGCAGAAACCTTTTATAAAAAACATGGAGGACGTGCAATTGTAATCGCGAGATTCATTCCTATTATAAGAACATTTGGTCCAATTGTAGCAGGCATTGTGAAAATGGATAAAGCAAAGTTTATGTATTATAATATCATCGGCTGTTTAGCTTGGGTAGGAAGTATGTTGTGTGCTGGGTATTTTTTACAGTCTTGGATTTTGACTCATTTTAATTTTGATTTGAAAAATCATTTAGAAGTAATTGTATTAGGTATTGTTGGTGTCACCACATTGCCAGTGATCATTAATGTAATTTCACATCGCGCTAAAAAAGCGTAGACAATAAATTCACACACATGAACAATAAGCAAATTGGACTTTTTTCTTTGCCTGTATTTGTAGCCGCATTGGGCTATTTTGTTGATGTCTACGATTTACTATTATTCACGATTGTGCGTCAACCAAGTGTGCTTGCAGTTGGGTCCTCATTAGAAACCATCCTTGTAGATAGTGCGCATATCATTAACTGGCAAATGTCAGGATTATTAATTGGAGGTATTTTGTGGGGCGTGATTGGAGATAAACTAGGCAGACTAAAAGTATTGTTTGGGTCTATCCTTTTGTATTCTGTGGCAAATATTGTGACTGGCTATGTTCAAACAGTAGACCAGTATGCTTATTGCAGGTTTATTGGTGGCATTGGTCTTGCTGGGGAATTAGGAGCAGGGATTACTTTGGTGTCAGAAATGTTACCAAAAAATAAAAGAGGACTTGGTACTTCTATGGTGGCAGGGATTGGTTTGTCTGGCGCTGTCTTTGCTTATTTTACATTTAAGTATACACAGGATTGGAGACTATGTTATAAAATAGGAGGCGGATTAGGCTTCTTTTTATTGATCTTACGTGTGCGTGTTGCTGAGTCCTTTATGTTTGAGTCTGTTAAATTGAGCAATGCCGTGAAGGGTAATTTCTTTATGTTTTTTACATCCTACAAAAGATTTTCAAAATACATAAAAGCCATTTTGATTGGTTTGCCAACTTGGTTTGTAATTGGGGTTATGGTGAACTATAGTAATAAGTTTGCAACTGGTTTATATGGAGATAATTTAATTGATTCGGGCAAGTCGGTCATGTTTGCTTATATCGGTATTGCGGTGGGAGACTTATTAATCGGATGGGTGAGTCAATTTTTTAAAAGCAGAAAAAAAGCCTTGTTTTTATTTTATATGCTCAGTATTATAGGAATGGTTTTATTCTTTAGTGCCTTTAATAATAGCGATAGTAGGATGTATGCCATATGCGCTTTCTTAGGCTTTAGCACCGGTTATTGGGCCATCTTTAATCAAATGGCAGCAGAACAGTTTGGCACCAATTTAAGGGCCACTGCCGCAACCACTATTCCAAATATGGTACGTGGTGCATTACCCCTCATTAACTTTTTGTTTTTAGATATTTTACAGAAGTCAATGGGTTGGACCATTGTGCAAAGTGGCATTGTTACTGGGTGTATCGTAATGGGTGTCACCATGCTTGCGTTTGTTTTTACAGAAGAAACCTACCATAAGGATTTAGATTTTATAGAGCAGGATCATCCTTTACCTTAATTTATATTTTCATAAATAGCAATAGTTTAAATTCTTAAGCACAATGCGCTTATTATTCATCCGTTTTTCTTCTATAGGGGATATTGTATTCACCACGCCTGCTATTCGTTGCGCCAAGCAGCAGATACCAGGGGTAGAGCTCCATTTTTTAACCAAGGCTTCTATGAAAGCGGTTACTGAGGCCAATCCATATATCGATCATTTCCATTATTTTGATAAAGACCTAAATTCCACTATCAAGGATTTAAAAGCATTTCAATTTGATTATATCATTGACCTCCATAAAAACTTAAGGACTTTCCAAATTCAAAAAGCATTGGGCGTTCCTAGTTTATCCTACCAAAAACTAAGTCTTCAAAAATTGTTATTGACCAAATTGCATTTGAACTATATGCCAGACAGACATATAGTAGATCGTTCTCTGGATGCTTTATCGGCTTTAGGTGTGGTGAATGATGGGAAAGGCTTGGATTATTTTATCCCTAGGGCAGCTACACTGACTTCCAATGCATTGCCTGCAGCCTTTCAGTCTGGCTATATCGCATTGGTGATAGGTGCTTCTTATGCAAGTAAAAAATTACCAGTTGCATCATTGCAAGCACTTTGTCATAAAATACCTTATCCAATTGTTTTAATAGGAGGGAAGGATGACCAATTAGAAGGAGCAGCGATTGAAGTAATCAATCCAATTAAAATTTTCAATGCTTGCGGAAAATTTAATTTACACGAATCTTCATTATTGGTAAAGCAATCCAAGACGGTCATTTCGCATGACACTGGTTTTTTATATATTGCTTGTGCCTTTCATAAAAAGACCGTGGCTATATGGGGTGCGACTTCTCCATCTTTACAAGTGGAACCATATTACCCAACAGTACAACAAGAAAGTTTAAGAACTTTGAACAAAGAAACTGAACTTACTACATTGAATAATGACGAATGGCACTTTAATGCAATTGTCCCGAATTTACCCTGTCAGCCTTGTTCTAATTATGGGACTAAACAATGTCCACAAGGGCATTTTGCTTGTATGAAAAAACAAGACCTTCAATCTATCGCAGATAAAGCGATCGCTTATTATAAAGCAACAATGGAATAAACACTATTAAGTCGACAACTGTTTAAAATAATAAAGCCTCGCATTGCGAGGCTTTATTATTTTAAACTTCTAAAAAGATTACAAAGTTTTCAATACATCATTCATGCTTCTAACTGCATCTGCACTCTTATTGAATGCTGCTTGCTCATCTGCAGATAAATCCATGTCAACAATCTTTTCCCATCCATTCTTGCCAATCACAACAGGCACGCCTAAGCAAATATCTTTTTGACCGTACTCGCCGTTTAGGCTTACGCAACATGTAAATAATTTATTTTCGTCACGTACAATGCTTTCAACCAATGCAGCTCCTGCAGCACCTGGTGCATACCAAGCAGAAGTTCCTAATAATTTAGTTAAAGTTGCACCACCCACCATGGTATCATTGATTACTTGTTGTTGTTGTTCTTCGCTCAAGAATTTTGTTACTGGAATACTATTCCATGTAGCGTGTTTCACTAAAGGAATCATAGTGGTATCACCATGTCCACCAACTACAATGGCATTTAAGTCAGCAGGACTGCAGTTCAAATGCGCACTCAATTGATATTTGAATCTTGCACTATCCAATGTCCCGCCCATACCAATGATTCTATTTTTTGGTAATCCTGTAGACTGCAATGCTAAATAAGTCATTGTATCCATTGGATTACTAATCACAATAATGATCGCATTTGGAGAATGCTTTAAGATATTTTCACAAACACCTTTTACGATACCTGCATTTGTACCAATTAATTCTTCTCTTGTCATGCCTGGTTTACGTGGTAAGCCAGAAGTGATCACCACTACATCAGAGTTCGCTGTTTTAGTATAGTCATTGGTACTTCCAATAATGCGTGTATCAAAACCTAATAATGCAGCTGTCTGCATCATGTCTTGCGCCTTACCTTCTGCAAACCCTTCTTTAATATCTAATAATATTAATTCAGAAGCCAATTCTTTACGTGCAATATTATCTGCACAAGTTGCTCCAACAGCACCAGCACCAACAACTGTAATTTTCATATCTTTTAATTTTAAGTTTTGACTAGATTTAAACGGGTTAAAGTTAGTTATTTGCCTCCTATTATTTTAAGTAATTCTGGCACTTTTACCCCTTGTTCGTAAACTTTTAACAACTGGCCATTCGCATACAATGCCACAAATGGGGTCATACGAGGTCTAAAGAATACCGGAATCGAAAACTCTGGGTCTCTGCCCACTATCACATTAGATTGTTTATCTAAACCATACTTTGTTGCAAAGGCTTTAATATCAGCCATTTCCTTATAACTATTCCAAATAAAGAAGACCGACTTAAACTTGTCTGCGTTTTTTGTTAATTCGGTTGCTTCGTCTTGGCAATGAGAACAGTCTGGGCTAAAAATGATGATGCAAGTATATTTGGTCTTTGGAATCTGCGTATTGCTAAAGGATTTACCTGTCGTCAAATTCAGGGTAAATTTTGGAATATTTTTGTCTTTTAAGAAAGGCGCATTCGGATCAATATTGCCTTGAGCCGATAAAGTCATTGAAGCGAATAAGCTAACAATGAATACACTAAACAGGGTGGTTACTTTTTTCATAATTTATTTTTTTGTGCCATCATACGCATGGCTTTTGCGTCTTGTAAAAATCCAGATGCAAAGATGAAATCGTTTAATAATTTATTTTGACTAAATATGATATCTTGATTACTGCCTTCCCATTCTTTTTTCCCTTTATGTAAGTAGATAATGTATTCGCCAATTTCCATCACACTATTCATGTCATGGGTGACAACAAGGGTAGTAATATTAAATTCCTTTGTTAGATCTTGAATTAAATGATCTATCACAATGGAAGTCTGCGGATCTAAACCAGAATTGGGCTCGTCGCAGAATAAATACTTTGGTTCTAATACCAATGCACGTGCAAGACCAACTCGCTTTTTCATTCCACCACTGATTTCTGCAGGAAACTTTTCGTTGACACCTGTTAATTGAACACGTGCTAAAATCTGATTGACTTTTACTAATTTTTCGGCTTCATTTAAATCACTAAACATGTCCAAAGGAAATTTGACATTTTCTTGGACCGTCATGGAGTCAAATAGGGCATTGCCTTGGAATAACATCCCAATACTATTTCTTAATGCCTTTTTTTGAGCTTTGTTTAAAGCAGCTGAATCTTCCTGATCAAAAAAAACCTTACCTTGATCTGCTTGGATTAAATCCACAATACATTTAACCAATACAGTTTTACCACTACCACTGGCCCCTATAATTAGGTTACACCTACCTGGTTTAAACTGCGCACTTACGTCGTCGATAATTTTTTTATCGCCAAATGCTTTGTTGATATGTTGAATTTCAATCATGAGCTTACAAAGGTACTTGTAAAGATAATAGGTCCTCAAACTGATCTGCTCTACTTATTAATTTTGCCTCACCATGTTGATATAACACTTGGGCGGGCTTGAATCTTGCGTTGTAATTACTAGCCATTTCATACCCATAGGCACCTGCGTTGTAAAAAACTAAAAAATCACCTTCTGAAATGGAAGGGATAGGTCTGTCCCAAGCAAAAGTATCTGTCTCACAAATATTACCAACCACTGCATATTGCTTTGGTGGATTGTCTGGACTTGAAAGATTATCAATATGATGGTAGGCATCATAAAACATTGGACGAATTAAATGGTTCAATCCTGTGTTTAAGCCTGCAAAAATAATTTCCCCAGAAGTTTTTAATACATTGACTTTGGCAATAAAAAATCCAGCTTCGCTCACCATGTATTTACCTGGCTCAAACCAAGCAGTGAAATTGCGTCCAAACTTTTCAGACAGTTGCTTCATCACTTTGTTCACTTCTACACCTAATAAAGCCATATCTGTGCCTTGTTCATCCGGTGCGTATGGCACTTTGAATCCACCACCAAAATCTAGCACTTCCACAGAAGGGAAATGGGGCAATAGGGTATCAAACACATCTGCAGATTTCATGAAAACCGCCACATCTTTAATTTCACTTCCAGTATGGATATGTAAAGTGCGGATATTGATTTTATATTTTTCTTGGATCAGTTTTAATGCATCCAATTGTGTAAGTGGAATACCAAACTTACTTTTAATATGACCAGTTGAAATTTTTAAATTACCTCCTGCCATCACATCCGGTCTTATGCGCACCCCAATGAATTTTGTATCACCAAATTTTTGACCAAATTTTTCTAAGTTAGATAAGCTGTCAATATTTACATTCACCCCTAATTCAACAGCAGTGCTTATTTCGTCAAAATCCACACTATTACTTGTATATAAAATATTATTTGGCAAAAAACCAACATACAAAGCTAGTTTCACTTCATTGATAGAACTACAATCAATATTGCAGCCCATTTCTTTAATCACTTTTAAAATATGGACATTGGTCAATGCTTTACATGCGTAAAAAAATTTAGTTTGGGTTGACTCAAACTGTGCTTGTAAATTTTGATATTGCTGTTCGATCTGCTCTGCATGGTAAACATACAATGGTGTCCCAAATTTTTCTGCAGCAGCATTTAACAATGAATAAGAAAGACTTGCGTTCATGCTATAAAGATACGGCCAGAACTAGGTTCTGGCCGTATCTAAGCTCAATATTTTTATGAAAATTCCATAAAAGGAAATAGGTTAATACTTATGCTACAGGACTTTCAGGACTGTCATCTTCTTCGTTTGATTCAGCGGTAAAATCTCCAGTTTCTGCTTCGGTATTAGGCGTCTCTGCTTGTTCGTTTTCTTCAGCTAAAGCATCTGCTGTTTGCTCAAATACACTATTGTCTGTAAAATCTTCTGGTTTAATCACCGTGGCTTCTACAATCTGGTCTGCCAATACTTCTCTAATCTTTGGTAAGTCTTCCGTAGAGTTAATACCAAAATAGTCCATGAAGTTTCTAGAAGTAGAATAGATCAATGGCTTGCCAGGAAGCAATTCGTTACGACCACTAATTACGATCAATTCCTTCTCCAATAATTTTTGCATAGAATAGTCGCTGTTCACACCTCTAATTGCTTCCACTTCTCCTTTTGTAATAGGTTGCTTGTAAGCGATGATGGCCAATGACTCCAATGCCGCATTGGACAAACGCTTCAAAAACTTATCGCCATTCAATTGTGCAATGGTGCTGTGGAAACTAGGCTTGGTTAAAAACTGCCATCCACCTCCGCTTTGCTTTAATTCAAATGGATAGTATTCTGTGCTGTATTTTTCTTGGATGCCTTCTAAAGCAGCTTCCACTTGTTCAAGCGAGATGCGTTCTTCTAGGAAACCAAAAGCTGTATTGATCAATTCTGTGATATCATTCGCATTCAATGCTTTATCACTTGCAAAAACCAAGGCTTCGATATGCGGGATGATTTGACTTATTTCCATAATACTTTTGCTTATCCGTTCAATGCAGCTGCACCACTCACGATCTCTGTTAATTCAGTCGTAATAGCAGCCTGTCTTGCACGGTTATAAGATATTTTCAATGATTTCAACAATTCGTTGGCGTTTTCACTTGCTTTATCCATCGCAGTCATTCTAGCACCATGCTCACTTGCATTGGCATCTAAAACAGCTTTGAATAATTGGGTGTTCAATATTTTTGGCATCAATTCTGCCACTAAAGCTTCCTTTTGTGGTTCAAAAATGAAATCTGTTTTCTTAGCATTCGCCTTCTTGACCATTTTTGGAATTGGTAAGAATGGCTCTGATTTAAATTCCTGTGTTGCAGCATTTTTAAATTCACTGTACACAATCTCAATCGCGTCAAACTCTTTGTTTTCAAAGGCTTTCATGGCTGCTTTCGCAGCAGCTTGAACTGTTTCAAATTTTAAGTTTAAGAAAATGTCTTTAAAATCTGCATTCGTATTAAAACCAAGTTTACTTAAACTCTCGTATCCTTTTTTACCAATATTCCAGATGGTGATTTTTTGAGTTGGATATTTTTCGGCGATGGTTGCACGTGCCATTTTTACCAAATTAGCATTGTATCCACCACATAATCCACGATCAGATGTCACAACAATCAACAATACATTGTTCACTGTGCGTTGTTCTGCAAGGGCCAAATTCATATCCCCCTCTAAGCTACTAATGATATTGCTTAGCATGTCTTGCAGTTTGCGCGCATAAGGCCTCATTTGGGTAATGGCATCTTGTGCACGACGTAATTTTGCAGCACTCACCATCTTCATCGCTTTGGTGATTTGCTGTGTACTTTGGGTACTTTTAATCCTGTTTCTAACTTCTTTTAATTGTCCAGCCATAGTGCTTGTTTATTAGGCGAGCAAAGGTATCATTTTTTACCCAATTTTCCCCTCAAACCCCCTTCAACTTAATTTTTTGATCCAACTGGCCTTAAAATCACCAATTCTACCCCAATTCCACCCCAATTACTTATCTTTGAAGCCCCTTGATAAACAAGGACAAACACCCAATTTTAGCGAGAATATGTTGCAAATTATCAATAAACTATTTGGCGGATCCAAAAGCGAGAAAGACGTCAAGAAAATACAGTATTTGGTTCCAGTGATCAATGGTCATTTTGAGGCTTATAAAAGCCTTACCCATGACCAATTGAGGAATAAAACTGCCGATTTTAAATTCCGCATTAAAGAACATCTACAGTCCATTGACCAAGTGATTGCGGAGGCTCAAAATAACGCAGAGGCTTTGGATATAGCCGATTTATTAGGTAAAGACGCTATTTACCAAGAGATAGACAAATTAAAAAAAGACCGTGACCAAGCTTTAGAGCAGATTTTGTGGACCATTTTACCTGAAGCATTTGCGGTGGTAAAAGAAGCGGCACGTCGATTTACAGAAAATGAATCATTGACTGCAACAGCGACCGATATGGATCGTGACTTGTCCGTTAAAAAAGAATATGTCACTATACAAGGGGATCAATCCGTTTTCCAAAGTACATGGAAGGCTGCAGGAACACCCGTGAGATGGAATATGGTGCATTATGATGTGCAGTTGATTGGTGGTATTGTTTTGCACCAAGGAAAAATTGCAGAGATGTCCACTGGAGAGGGAAAAACTTTGGTATCTACCTTGCCAGCTTATTTAAATGCATTGGCAGATGAAGGGGTGCACATTGTTACTGTGAATGATTATTTAGCGAAAAGAGATAGTGAGTGGAATGGTACTTTGTTTGAGTGGTTGGGTGTTACAGTAGATTGTATCGATAAACATCAACCAAATTCTGAAGAAAGAAGAAATGCCTACAGAGCAGGTATTACTTATGGTACCAACAACGAATTCGGATTTGATTATTTAAGAGATAATATGGTGCATACACCAAACGAAATGGTGCAACGTAAGCATCATTATGCAATGGTGGATGAGGTGGATAGTGTATTGATTGACGATGCGCGTACACCGTTAATTATTTCTGGTCCAATTGGACATCAAACTGGAGAGCAACAATACTTTCAATTAAAACCGAGGATAGAACAATTGGTGGAGGTGCAGAAAAAAGTAGCGAACCAATTTTTGATTGAAGCAAAAAAGAAAATCAGCGAAGGTAATGATGATCCTAAGGATGGCGGATTAGCGCTATACCGTGCTTTCAGGGCTTTACCTAAAAATGGTGCCTTGATCAAATATTTAAGTGAGCCTGGTATTCGTGTGAAATTACAAAAGGCCGAAAATTATTATTTAGCCGACCAGCAAAGAGAAATGCCAATTGTAGACGAGGCATTGTATTTCCATATTGACGAAAAAAACAATTCAGTTGAATTAACAGATAAGGGTTTGGGATTAATCACTGGTGCTGGAGAAGATCCAAATTTCTTTTTATTACCAGATATCAGTGTGGCATTGAATGCAATTGATGTGGATGTGCATATTCCTGCTGAGCAGAAAATGCAACAAAAAGAAGCGATTATTTCGGAGTACAGCATTAAAGCAGATCGTATTCATACTGTGAATCAATTATTGAAATCTTATACTTTATTTGATAAGGATATTGAGTATGTGGTGATGGATGGTCAAGTAAAGATTGTGGATGAGCAAACAGGTCGTATCATGGAAGGTCGTCGTTATTCAGATGGCTTACACCAAGCGATTGAAGCCAAAGAAAATGTGAAGATTGAAGCTGCTACACAGACTTATGCAACCATCACATTGCAGAACTTTTTTAGAATGTACCACAAATTAGGTGGTATGACAGGAACTGCAGAAACAGAAGCAGCAGAATTCTGGAGCATCTATAAATTAGACGTGGTCTCTATTCCAACCAATATTCCTGCAGTGCGTATAGACGAGCAGGACTTAGTTTTTAAAACCAAGCGTGAAAAATTTGGTGCGGTGATAGAATCTATCGAAGCGTTAAGGGCAGAAGGTAGGCCAGTGCTAGTGGGTACCACATCGGTGGAAGTGAGTGAGTTGTTGAGCAGAATGTTGCGTCAAAAAAATATTCCACACAATGTATTGAACGCAAAACAACATGCTAGAGAAGCGCAGGTGGTAGCTGAGGCTGGATTGACTGGTGCAGTGACAATTGCAACTAACATGGCAGGTCGTGGAACGGATATTAAATTAAGCCCCGAAGTAAAAGCAGTCGGTGGTTTGGCGATATTAGGTACAGAACGTCATGACTCTCGTCGTGTAGACAGACAGTTAAGAGGTCGTGCGGGAAGACAAGGTGATCCGGGTTCTTCTCAGTTCTTCGTTTCACTAGAAGATGATTTAATGCGCATGTTTGGAAGTGAGCGTATTGCTAAAGTGATGGACTTTGCGGGTTACAAAGAAGGGGAAGTGATTCAGCATAGTATGATCACCAAGTCCATCGAAAGAGCACAGAAAAAAGTAGAAGAAAATAATTTTGGTGTAAGAAAGCGTTTGTTGGAATATGATGATGTGATGAACAAGCAAAGAACGGTGATTTATAAAAAAAGAAACCATGCCTTGTTTGGTGAACGTTTGGCATTAGACCTCGACAACGCGTTTTATCAAGTGATTGAAAACTTAAGTTTCAATTACAAAACAAATAATGATTTTGAAGGATTAAAATTGGCCTTGATTGTACAAGTTGGATTAGATACCAAAATCACTAAAGAACAATTTGCTACAGTAAAAGAAAATGACTTAGCAGAATCATTGTACCAAGAAGCGGTTGCGCATTATGAGTACAAGAAAAAAGACATGATGCAAAATAGCATCCCTGTCTTTAAAAATATTAGAACCCAAGAAGGCAAGCATATTGAAAATGTCATTGTCCCAGTAAGTGATGGCAAAGCAGTGTTCAATGTGTTAGTGAATCTTGATAAAAATTTAGATACCAAGGGCGCTGCCTTAGCTACTGAATTTGAAAAGTCTATTTCATTGAGTTTGATTGATGACGCATGGAAAGAACATTTGCGTGCGATGGATGATTTAAAACAATCTGTACAAACAGCGACTTACGAACAAAAAGATCCATTGGTGATTTACAAAATGGAAGCTTTTGAATTGTTTAGGAAAATGGACATAGAGATCAATCATAAAATGGTGCAGTTTTTATGTCATGCGCATATTCCATTGGAAGCAAATGAGGTAAAAGAAGGGCGTCAACAAAAAACAGATCTAAGTAAGTTAAGCGCGAATAGAACTGAGGATGGAACACCAAAAGAAAACGAATACTATGATCCATCTGCACCTAAACAAGCGCCAATCACTGTAGGTCCAAAAATTGGACGCAATGATCCTTGTCCATGTGGCAGTGGAAAAAAATACAAAGCTTGTCATGGAAAAGATGTCGCTTAATCAATACATCGATCACACAATACTGAAACCAACTTGCTTGGTGTCGGATATTCATAAAGTTTGTGAAGAAGCAAAATTGTATGCGTTTGCAGCAGTATGTGTGCCGCCTAATTTTGTGAAATTGGCGAAAGCACTAACTGCAGAATCAGATGTGAAAGTAGCCACCGTGATTGGTTTCCCATTTGGATATAGTGCTACAGAGGCAAAGATCGCAGAAATTATTTTAGCGATGGTGGATGGCGCAGACGAGTTAGATGTAGTGGCCAATATTTCGGCAATCAAAAACGGCGATTGGATGGCCATTGCCGACGAGATCAACCATATCATGCCGGTGATTCGTTCAAAAGGTAAAACAATCAAAATCATTATTGAATCTGGTGTTTTAACAGACGATGAGATTATTAAGTGTTGTGATATTTACGGCATAGCAGGTATTGATTATTTAAAGACTTCTACAGGCTATGCTGAAAAAGGTGCAAGTGTAGAAGCAGTCAAATTATTCAGAAAATATTTGCCAGAAAATGTGCAAATAAAAGCTTCGGGTGGAATTAGAGATTACGCTACTACAAAATTAATGATCGAAGCAGGCGCTACGCGTATTGGTTGTAGTGCAGGAGTAGCCATTGTCACAGGCGCACAAGTTGAACAAACAAAAAGTAATTATTAAGCCATGTTACTCGATAAAATAAAAGCCTTAGCTGCGCAGCATCAATCGGAAAATATTGCGATACGAAGACATTTGCATGCGCATCCAGAATTGAGTTATCAAGAGTTTGAAACAAGTAAATATGTTCAAGCACAATTAACAGCGATAGGTATCCCTTTTACAGTGATTGCAACTACGGGCGTTCTAGGAATCATTGAAGGCAAAAATCCAACAAAGCGTGTGATTGCTTTACGTGCGGACATGGACGCTTTGCCAATTATCGAAGAAAATAACATTGATTATAAGTCCACCAATGTAGGTGTGATGCATGCCTGCGGACATGATGTGCATACCACTATTTTATTAGGTGCAGCAAAAGTATTATGGACATTAAGAGATGAATTTGAAGGCACCATTAAATTATTATTCCAACCAGGAGAAGAAAAAAATCCGGGTGGTGCAAGCTATATGATTCGTGATGGTGCATTGGAAAATCCAAGGCCTCAAGGGATTGTTGGATTACATGTGCATCCAGGATTGAATGAAGGAAAATTAAGTTTTAGAAAAGGACGTGTGATGGCGAGTGCAGATGAATTGTATATTAGCATCAAAGGTCCAGGTGGACATGCTGCTACACCACATCAAACTGTGGATACCATTTTAGTGGCTGCGCAATTGATTCAAAGTTTACAATCCATCATTTCACGCAACAGAGATCCACAAAATCCTTCTGTGTTATCCATCTGTTCTATTCATGGCGGAAACACCACCAATGTGATTCCAAGTGAAGTGAAGTTGATGGGCACTTTTAGAGCAATGGATGAAGTATGGCGTTTTAAAGCACATGAATTAATGCTACAACAAGCAAATGGACTAGCTTTAGCCACTGGTGCTGAGATTGATTTTAGAGTAGACGTAGGCTATCCAACTGTGGACAATGAACCAATGATTACAGAAGCGGCATGGAAATTAGCGGATAAATACATGGGCAAGGAAAATGTAGAAGAAACAGAAAAAAGAATGGGTGCCGAAGATTTTGGTTATTATTCACAAGTGATACCAGGTTGTTTTTTCCGTTTAGGGGTAAGAAATGAATCAGCTGGTATTGTGCATAATGTGCACACGCCACATTTTAATATAGACGAAGCCGCAATCGAGCAAGGCGTAGGAATGATGGCTTGGTTAGGAGTGCAGTTATAAACAAATTGTTATTTTAAATTTTTTTTCATGGCAGATAAGACAAATAGAGACAAATTAAGAAGAGAACAAGCCTTAGAGTACCATGCTGGTGGAAGACCTGGTAAGATCGAAGTGATTCCAACTAAAGAGGCAAAAACTCAAAAAGATTTATCCCTTGCATATAGTCCAGGTGTGGCTATTCCTTGTACTGAGATCAAAAATAATCCAGCCGATGTATATAAGTACACCGCTAAAGGAAATCTGATTGGCGTAATCACCAATGGCTCTGCTGTATTAGGTTTAGGTAATATTGGCGCATTGGCAAGTAAGCCTGTGATGGAAGGAAAGGCTGTATTGTTTAAAATATTTGCAGACATCGACGTATTTGATATCGAGATCAACGAATCAGATCCTGATAAGTTTATAGAAATCGTAAAATCCTTAGAGCCCACTTTTGGTGGGATCAATTTGGAAGATATTAAAGCGCCAGAATGTTTTTACATTGAACAGCGTTTGAGAGATGAGATGCAAATTCCTGTGATGCATGATGACCAACATGGTACAGCAATCATTAGTAGTGCTGCTTTGTTGAACGCATTGGAATTACAAAAGAAAAAAATTGAAAAAGCAAAATTTGTTGTCAATGGCGCAGGAGCTGCAGCCATGGCTTGTATTAAATTATATGTGGCATTAGGCGCACGCTACGAAAACTTTACGCTTTTTGATAAAGACGGCGTATTGCATCAAGGCAGAACAGATTTAGGTGCAGATAGAAAACCATTTGCAATTAAGTCAGATAAAATGACTTTGCCAGAAGCGATGAAATCAGCGGATGTATTTTTAGGATTAAGTGTAGGTAATGTCGTTACCAAGGAAATGATTGCATCTATGCCAAAAAATCCAGTCGTATTTGCACTAGCCAATCCAGATCCAGAAATTGGATATGAAGAAGCGGCATCTGTGCGTAAGGATATCATTATGGCTACAGGTAGAACTGATTTTCCAAACCAAGTCAACAATGTACTTGGCTTCCCTTATATCTTTAGAGGCGCACTAGACGTGCGTGCTTCTGCTATCAATGAAGCAATGAAATTAGCTGCGGTGAAAGCATTGGCTGAATTAGCAAAAACGGCTGTGCCTGATTTAGTGAACATGGCTTATAACCAAACCAATTTATCTTTTGGCCCTGAATACATCATTCCAAAACCATTGGACCCAAGGTTATTGAGTACAGTAGCACCTGCTGTAGCAAAAGCGGCAGTAGCATCTGGTGTTGCACAACAATCCATTACTAATTGGGCCGAATACGAGTTGAGTTTAAATAAACGTTTAGGATTAGACAATCAAATGATACGTTTAATTAGCAATAAAGCACGACGTGATCCAAAGCGTTTGGTATTTGCAGATGCAGAAAACATTAAAATTTTAAAAGCAGCTAGTATTATCTATGATGACGGTATTGCTTACCCAATCCTATTGGGTAATGAAGCCCGTATTAAAAATATTGCCGCAGAAAATAATATCGACATTGATGATTTACCAATCATAGATGTAAGAAGCGATGCAATGGAAGCTAAGCGTGAGTTCTTTGGCTCTTTATTGTTCCAAAAAAGACAACGCAAGGGGATCAATAAATATGAGAGCGCAAAATTAATGCGTACTCAAAATTATTTTGGCGCGATGATGGTGGAAACGGGCGAAGCAGACTCCATGTTGTCTGGACTTACACGTAATTATGCAGACGGCATCAAGCCAGCATTGCAAATTATAGGAGTGGATGAAGGTGTGAAAAAGATTGCTGGGATGTATATCCTTTTAACAAAAAAAGGTCCATTATTCTTAGCAGATACCACTGTAAACATTAGTCCAACTGCCGAAGAGTTGGCCGATATTACTTTATTAGTTGCTAGAGAAGTAAGAAATTTCAATATGGAGCCGCGTGTCGCCATGTTGAGTTATTCAAACTTTGGAAGTAGTGATACGCCAGAAGCAAGATTGGTAGCGGAAGCTTGCAAAATTGTAAAACAAAAAAATCCTTCTTTAATTGTGGATGGTGAAATGCAGGGCATGCTTGCATTTAATAAAGATATATTGAAAGAGAATTATCCATTTAGTGACTTAGTGGATGCCGATGTGAACGTTTTAATTTTTCCAAATTTGACAGCAGGTAATATTGCTTATCATTTATTAAAGGAGATTGGTGGAATCGATGTGATAGGTCCAATTTTATTAGGTATGAAAAAGCCAGTGAATGTGTTGCAATTAGGATCAAGTGTACATAATATCATTAATATGGCTACTGTAGCAGTGGTAGATGCGCAATTGAAAACAAGAATAGACACGACAACAGAAGTTGAAAGAACGAGCTGGTGGAAGAAATTGAAGAAGAAAAAGAAATAGATAAAATATACCCATGGATTTTTTTACCCTTTTTGGTAAGTACTTATTGATGCTTAAGGGCATGTTCACTGTGACCGAAAACAAACACATGTTTTGGAAGGAGTATATCAGGCAATGCGTGGATATTGGTATTGGGTCTTTACCCATTGTTGTGATAATTTCTTTTTTCCTAGGTGCAGTAACTACAGTACAAACAGCTTCTCAATTAGTAAGTCCATTGGTGCCTTTGTCAACAATTGGCATCATTGTTAGAGATAGTATTTTATTAGAATTTGCACCCACTTTTCTATGTATTGTGCTTGCAGGTGTGGTAGGTAGTAAGATTGCCAGTGAATTAGGCAATATGCGCGTTAGTGAGCAAATAGACGCACTAGAAATAATGGGTATCAACACTAAAAACTATTTAATTCTTCCAAAAATACTAGGCGCCATTACCACTGTTCCAATGTTGGTTGGGATCTCTGCAGTCACTGGTATATGGGGTGGATATTTAGTGGGTAGTTGGACCAATGTGGTTCCTGCAGAAATTTTTATCACTGGTATTCGAAAAGATTTTGTGGTGTATTATATCAATATTAGTTTTTACAAATCGTTTATTTTCGCAATTATTATTAGCACTGTTCCTTCCTTTTATGGATACTATGTAAAAGGTGGGGCATTGGAAATTGGAAAATCTGGCACGAAGTCTGTCGTAATTAGTTGCATCCTTATTTTAATTGCAGATTATATCATTGCTGCCATCGCATTATAGTAGTAACTTTAGTACAAATACAATTGTATGAAAATAAGTTTTCATGGAGCAGCACGTACAGTGACCGGTTCAAAACATTTAGTTCAATTAGCCAATGGTGAAAATTTTTTATTAGACTGTGGCTTGTTTCAAGGTATGGGACGAGACACAGATGCATACAATGCCAATTTTGGTTTTGATGCAAAGACAGTCAACTATGTTATTTTATCCCACGCACATATAGATCATACTGGGCTATTGCCAAAATTAGCAGCAGAGGGATTTAGGGGTAAAGTGTATTGCACTCCAGCTACAAAAGCTTTAGTCGAAATTTTATTAGAAGACTCTGCCATGATCCAAAGGGATGACGCTAAATATAAAAATAAAAGATTGGCTAGAGAAGGGATGCCGCAAGTGGGACCCTTATACACTATCGATGATGTGAACCTGTTGCTTCCAATGTTGCAAACTGTAGAATACGATAAGCCTTACACTATTTCTGAAAATGTAGAGGTCATGTTTACAGAAGCCGGCCATATTATTGGAAGTGCTGCAGTTAATTTAAAGATCAAAGAAAACAATACCATACAGACCCTGACTTTTAGTGGAGATATTGGTAGGTATCGAGATATGATTTTAAGGTCACCAGCAAAATTTCCGCCTGCAGATTATATACTTATTGAAAGTACTTATGGAAACAAATTACATGACTTGATCCATACCACGCCCGACGACTTGCTAAAATGGATACAACAAACCTGTGTAGAACAAAAAGGCAACCTTATCATTCCTGCATTTAGTGTTGGCAGAACCCAGGAAATTTTATTTGAACTCAATCAGCTTTCACTTGAAAAGCGTTTACCACATATACCCATCTATGTAGATAGTCCTTTGAGTATGGAGGCCACAGAAATGCTCAAAAAATTTCCTAAATACTACAATAAAAAAATTCAAAGAATTTTAGAGGTAGACGATGATCCATTTGATTTTGAAGGCTTGCGATATATCAAATCGGTTCATGAGAGTAAGGCATTGAACGAAGACATGCATCCAAAAGTGATTATTTCTGCATCAGGTATGGCAGATGCTGGTAGGGTAAAACATCATATCAAAAATAATATAAGTAGCGCCAAAAACACCATTTTAATGGTGGGCTATTGTGAACCAAGATCCCTTGGTGGACGTTTGATGAATGGCGCAACCGAAGTCCGCATCTATGGAGAACCATTTGAAGTAAAATGTAAAATAGGCTCTATCAAAAGCATGAGTGCACATGGTGATTATGAGGACTTAATGCAGTTCTTAGCTTGTCAAAATCCAGCAGATGTTAAACAGGTTTATATTGTACATGGTGAACCCGAAGTGCAAGATCATTTTGCAGAAAGGCTCAGAAAAAAAGGTTTCAAAGATGTGATTGTCCCTGAATTACATGAGGCTTACATTTTATCATAGACAGCCACTACGTTTATAAAAGTCTTAACAAATATTATTGTTTTTAAAATAAAGTTTGAGGCGTAAAAATTTGGTACGCTTGTTTTTCGCAAGGGTCATTCGCTTGTAAAAAGTTTTTGGCCACAGTATGCGCTTGCATGGTGTTACTGTCAATTTTTGTCCCTGCAATTGTTTGAATTTCATTGGTTGTTAATGAAGATGAAACCCATGCTGCGGCTAAGTCATCATTCAAAATAGTGGGCATTCTTTTTTTAACATTATGGATCTTAGCCATAAATTCATTGGCTTCTGTAGTGATGATACCAAAACTATTTTTCACTTCTCCCGATGTGTGATCTGTCCATGTGTTCCATACCCCCGCGATATAAAATAATTCCTGATTAATTAATTGAATACAATGTGGAAATTTTTCTTTGTTGACTTCCTGCCATTCAAAAAAATGGGAAGCCAGCACCAGGCATCTATTGGTATGCACCAATGCCTGTGCCACTTTATTTTGAAAAATTCCCTCCGACTTTATATTAAGTGTGGTATACTTTTTTCTGGATTCGGTCAGTTCTTTTTGATTCCTAACCCAGTTAAGAATCAATTCCCAATGCATCATCCCAGGTCTTAATTGATATTCTTGCCCTTGTTGTTCATTAAAAAGCACCGGCCACTGCTGGTAGCTAAATCCAGATTGAGCAGGCAGCTCTATAGGGTCTAGGTCAAGCTTTTTATCACCTATTTTGATTGTTTGTTTTTTGGGTATTTTAACCCCTACAACGTAGCACATAATGAAGAATATAAATTGAAGTTAAATTAAATACTTATTGTAATTTTATGTAAATCAAATCCAATGAAAAAAAGTATTCAATTGTTATTGTGTTTATTCACTGGATATATGAGTATACAAGCACAATCGGTTACCGTAAAATCAAAAGAACTATCTCAAAAGTCTGAAAATGATGTCCTTAGGACTTTATCTGGAAAAATTGCTGGAGTCAATATCCAAGGTGGAGGTGGAGCACCAGGTCAAAGTACAAGATTAAATTTTAGAGGTTTTACATCATTTTATGGAAACAATCAACCACTGGTCATTGTTGATGGGATTCCATTTGATAATTCAGTCAATAATAATGGTACTGGATTTGATGCCAACTCTGTCATGTCAAATCGATTATTTGATATAGATCCAAATATCATTGAATCTATTACAGTATTAAAAGGCGCGAGTGCTGCAGTTGTATATGGATCTGGCGCTCAAAATGGCGCTATAATCATTACAACAAAAGGACAAAAATACAACAAGGCAGGTGATATGCATACTTTGAATGCAGAAATGATGGAAAAATACGAAAGGAGATTAAGAAGGGCAAAAGAGCGTAGCGAAAAACAAAAATATAATTAGTTATAGTTTAAATTTGGAGAAACGTATATTATGACTATAAGTCGATTATTGCTGTTGTTTCTTTGTGTTCTATTTTCAAAGCATCTACTATCCCAGAAAACAACATTAATTCATAATGTAAACATTGTAGATGGCAATGCAAAGCCTGCTTACAAAGCATTCGTATTAATACAAGACAGCAAAATCATTTATATAGGCAGTAAAAAACCAAATGCATCAATCGATCTTGTCATTGACGGCAAGGGAAAAATTTTGGCACCTGGGTTTATCGATTCACATAGTCATCATTTTGGGGACCTTAATAAAAATAAAGCTGGTTTATCAACTTCAAGTCAAGGTATCACGACGATTGTGATTGGGCAGGATGGAAATAGTTATCCAATGGATAGCTTAATAAAATGGATGCAGGCAAATCCTGTTGTATCCAATGTAGCCAGTTATACAGGACAGTCAAGCCTTCGTGAAATTGCAATGGGTGAAAATGATTTGTATCGAAACGCAACTGCTAAGGAGATAGACCAAATGAAATCCATCTTAGCATTAGAATTAGAGAAAGGCTCATTAGGCTTATCCACTGGATTAGAATACGAAGCTTCTTTCTATTCTAGCAAACAAGAAGTGCTTGATTTGGCAAAAGTGACTGCAGCGCATGATGGATTGTACACGAGTCATATTAGAAGTGAAGATTTACATATGGATGAAGCGATCGAAGAAATTATAGAGATTGGCAGACAAACAAAAATGCCGGTTCAAGTTTCCCATATTAAAATTGCGAATCAGTTAAACTGGGGTACAGCCAATTTGATTTTAATAAAGCTAGACGAAGCTAGAAAAGCTGGTATCAATATCAGTGCCGATATCTATCCTTATACTTTTTGGAATTCAACTTTAAGGGTTTTATTTCCTGGCAAAGACTTTGATAATTTAGCTAGTGCCGAAATGGCTACCAAGCAATTATTTGATCCTAGTGCATCTTATCTAATGCAGTATGCACCTATTCCTTCGTATAAAGGCAAATCGGTTACTGAAATTGGTATTGAACGAAATGAAAGTCCTGCACAAGCATTGATGAGTCTAATCAAAATCGCAGAAGACTTTAAGAATGCCAATCCAAATTACACAGGTAGTATCGAAGCCATTGCAGGAAAAGCAATGAGCGAGGAAGATGTGAAAGTGTTTATGGCATGGCCAGAAGCCATCATTTGTTCAGACGGTAATGCTGGCGGACATCCAAGAGGTTATGGTGCATTCACAAGAGTGTTGGGCAAATATGTACGTGAAGAAAAACTGATGCCGATAGAAAAAGCGATTTATAAAATGACAGGGCAGTCTGCAGACTTTTTTGGATTTAAAGACCGAGGTCGTATTGCAGTTGGTCATTATGCAGATTTAGTTTTATTAGATCCAAATACAATCATAGATCAGGCCAATATTAAAAATAGCAATGCGTTGTCTACTGGCATTGACATGGTTTGGGTAAATGGAACAATTGTGTATCAAGCTCAAAAATCCACTGGTAAACAACCTGGGGTATTGATTAAAAGAAAATAAGTATTTAGAAGTAATAAAATTAAGGAATGAAAAATGCAATTGTATTAACGGATGGTTTATTAATGACTTCAGATGCGAAGACAGCACATGGTTTAATTAGGGGCACTGAACGTTTTAATATTATTGGCCTAGTAGATGGAGAAGCCAATGCAGGAAAAGATGCTGGCGTTTTATTAGATGGTAAACATAGAGACATCCCTGTTTTTGCAACTATGGAAATAGCTATTGAGCAATTAGAAAAAGTGGATTTTTTAATTATAGGTGTGGCGACTGTTGGTGGGAGATTGCCCAAAAATATGTTGGCCTTAATTTATGAAGCGGTCAAAAAAAGCATTTCGGTTGTAAATGGTTTACATGAATATTTAAATGATAAAGCCGATTTAGTGGCCATAGCGGCAAGTACTGGTGCCCAATTAATTGATGTCAGAAAACCAAAATCAAGAGCAGACCTGCATTTTTGGAATGGTGCTATTTTTAATGTCACAGCACCTATTGTTGCTGTGATAGGCATGGACTGCGCCATGGGAAAAAGAACCACAGCTAGAATGTTAAAACAAGCCTGCATATCAGAAGGTATCAAGGCCGAAATGATCTATACTGGACAAACAGGTTGGTTGCAAGGCGGGCAATATGGTTTTATTTTTGATTCCACTTTGAACGATTTTGTTTCTGGTGAATTAGAGCATGCCATTGTTAGTTGTTGGAAAGAAACACAATCAGATATTTTATTTTTAGAAGGCCAATCGGCTTTAAGAAATCCAAGTGGCCCTTGTGGATTAGAATTATTGATTTCTGGGAATGCGAAACATGTGGTTTTAATTTTTGCTCCTAAAAGAAAATACTTTGACAACGAAGCACATTGGGGTGAGATTCCTTCTGTCGCATCTGAAATTGAAATTATCGAAAAATTAGGATCAAAAGTAATTGCTGTTGCCGTGAATACCGAAAACTGCACAGACGAAGAAGCCTATGCATTTCAAAAGGAATACACATCAAGCTTAGGTTTACCAGTCTTGTTGCCAATACAGGAAGGTGTTGCGCCTGTCATCCCTTTACTAAAAGCATTAACCAAGTAGTTTATGAAAATAGTAGCAGTAAGGGCTTACCTAAAAAAAATGGCATTAAAAAAGCCTTATACAATCGCCTATAATACATTCACAGATGTTGCTTTGGCTTTTCTAGAAATTGAATTGGCCAATGGTATGATCGGCTATGGCTCTGGTAGTCCAGCCGAGGAAGTGGTAGGTGAAACCACAGAACAGACCGTAGCGAATTTGAATACTTCTTTTGTGGCCAATTTAGTTGGAAGAGATATTCGCCATTTTCAACAAATCATTTTTGAATCCAATGTACAATTCCCGCATCTGCCTGGCACTTTAGCAGCTATTGATATTGCATTGCATGATGCTTTTGGAAAATACATAGGTGTTTCAATTGCATCTTTTTATGGACAAAAAATGAATGCATTACCTACTTCGATGACCATTGGGATTAAAGGATTGGATGCAACACTAGAGGAAGCAGAGGAATATGCAGCGATGGGTTTTAAAGTGTTTAAGGTAAAAACCGGTTTGGATCTGCAAGAAGATATTGAACGTATAAAAGCATTGTATACTCATTTTGGTAAGGATTACACCATTAGGGTAGACGCCAATCAAGGGTATGATTTAGAGCACCTAAAATTTTTTCTAAAAGCCACAGCAAGCTATCCATTAGAGTTAATTGAGCAACCGCTGCCAGTGGGTAAAGAACAAGCATTATTAGAGCTAAGCTCGGCAGAAAGAAAATGTTTGACGGCCGATGAAGCATTGAAAGATCCTCAAGCAGCGTTGCATTTAGCAGCAGGAGAACATGCTTTTGGCATTTACAATATCAAATTGATGAAATGTGGGGGGTTACTTGGCGCAAAAGAAATTGCTACCATTGCAGAGCACGCTGGCATTGATTTGTTCTGGGGTTGCAATGATGAAAGCATTATAAGTATTACAGCTGCATTGCATATCGCTTATGCTTGTCCAAATACAAAGTACATAGACCTTGATGGCAGTTTTGATTTGATGGAAGATTTAGTCACTGGCGGATTTGAAGTGCAAAATGGATGCTTAGTGATTAACACCGCGCCAGGTTTTGGCTTTAACAAAATTTAAAAACAGCTTCGTGCAAGAAAATACAACAACAAATAGTCTCCAACCAAAATTAGGTTTAAGAGCGGCAAGCTTTTTAGTGATAAGTGTGATCATAGGTTCTGGGGTGTTTAAAAAAATTGCACCAATGGCACAGGAGTTGGGTACACCTTGGTTGATTTTACTATGTTGGTTGATTGCAGGCATTGTAAGTCTTGCAGGTGCTTTGTGTACAGCAGAATTAGTAAGCATGTATCCGAATTCTGGTGGCGAATACAATTATTTTCAAAAAATTTATGGACGATTTTTTTCTTTTTTATACGGGTGGGCAAGTTTTGCAGTTATTAAGACCGCAGCAATTAGTGCCTTAGCCTATATTTTTGCACAGTCTTTAAATAGTTTATTTCCATTGCCTGTGTTGGATTCGGATATTACTTTTTTAGGACTGCATATATTTGAAAACTTATCTATTAAATTGTTGGCTGCTTTATTAATTTTATTATTAACCTTATTGAACTATAGAGGTGTACAATTTGCAGAAAAGTTAAGTAGTGTATTGACCTATGCTATGTTAGCTGCCATTGCATTTTTTTTAGTAGTAGGACTTGGTTCGGACAAAGGGAGTATGACCCATCTTACAACTAATGCAAATAGGTTTAATACAGATCTGAATGGATGGACATTGATGAAGGCATTATTTTTAGCTAGCTTAGGTGCATTTTGGGGTTATGATGGATGGAATAATATTGCATTTATTGGGGAGGAAATTAAAAATCCAAAACGCAATCTCCCTTTAGCCTTAGGATTAGGAACGCTGGGCGTGATGGCAGTATACGTATTAATCAATTTCGTTTTTCTATATGTCATGCCAATTGATTTTTTCATTCAATTGAATGTCACACCCAATAAAATTGCTGCAGTAGAAGTGGCAAGTCAACTCAGTGGGCCTGTTGGTATGGCGCTTGTAGCATCTTTGATTTTAGTGACCACTATGAATTCTACCAATAGTAGTATTTTAATGTCTGCCCGTATGTTATACGCTATGTCAAGGGATAAGACATTTTTTAAACAAGCGGCATCGGTGCATCCAAAATACAATACACCTGACAAGGCATTGTTTATTCAAGCAATTTGGGCAATCCTATTATTATTCTCAGGAAGTTTTGATCAATTAACAGATATGCTTGTTTTTGCTGCGTTTCTTTTTTATGCGGCCACTGCAGTAGGATTGATCTATTTAAGAATAAAAGTTCCAAACATGGAAAGAGGATATAAAGTCATTGGGTATCCAGTCGTGCCTATTTTATTTTTATTTTTCTGTATCACTATTTGTATCATGACATTGATCAACCAGCCTTTTGAAGCAGTGATGGGTCTGGTTTTAATTGCTTCAGGATTACCAGTTTATTGGTGGTTGGGTAGCGAAAAATAATTTTTGATAATTGTTTCTTTTTCTTTTTCAAGATAACTTAGATAAGATTCCGCAATTGGAGACAATCTTTTTTCTTTAAGCCAAATTAATCTCCATGTGGTTTGAATAGGGAGTCCTTTCATTGGAATAACTTTAAGTAATCCAGATTCAATTTCATTTCTTATACCAATTAATGGCATAATGGATAAGCCCAGCCCAGCAATCACTGATTGTTTTACAGCTTCATTTGAAGTTAATTCGATTTTCTTTTTTATTTTAATTTTATTTTTTGCAATAAAATTTTCCATAACAAGTCTTGTTCTAGAACCCTCTTCTCTAAATAAGAAAGTGCTATCTGATATTACTTTATCTCCGGTTAATGAAGTATTATTTGAACTTTTGCCAATTAGGTATAGTTCATTTTTAATTAAATCAAAATTTTCAAATTTGATATTATCTGGATCATGTGAAATCAATGCAAAATCTATTTCATATTGTAATAAACTACTAAGTACTTTACTATAATTTGTTACATCCATTGTTAAATCAACCCCACTGTTTTGTTTTAAATAGTCTCCTAAAAAATAGGGCATGATATATTTTCCAGTAGATACGATGGCTATTTTAAGATGTCCTGCTAGTTTGTTTTTATAATTTTGTGATTTATAATTGATATTATCAATCTCATTGATAATACTTTCTGCCGCAATTGCGATCTCCCTTCCTAAACCTGTGACCTGTATTTTTTTATTGATGATTTCGATCAAAGGATAATCAAATTGATCCTGAAAATTCTTTAATTGAATTGAAATCGCAGGTTGCGTTAAATTTAATTTTTCTGCTGTCTTTGTGATACTCAAAGTCTCAGTGACTTTTAAATAAATCCTTAGTTGATGCAGCGTATAATTCATAAAATAGATTTATATCAAATATAATAAAGATAAATAAACACTTATATTAAAATTAAGTCAATTTTGTTGCAATAAGCAAAAAATAGAAGGTTTTTATTATGACCCCCCCCTCTATTTATATAAATTTTTTATGAAAAAAGTATACTCCGTTGATTTAATTAATAGTTTTTTTTCAAAACAAGAAGCAACAGAATTATTACTTGGCTTGATGAATTATAAAATTGAATTGCATTCAAATAAGATGTTCTCATCACAGGTTAAATTTGGTGTAGAAGATGAAGAGTCAAAGTATAGATTAGATTGTTTGACTAAGTCCCGTGATCAGTTAAAAGATTTTTTAATGGAATCAGAAGACACGCATTTCAAACTTACTGCAGAAATTAAAATAGAACCTAGGTCAAAAACCAGCAGATAGTGTATTTATGATTACAAGGGATATATCTTATGCAGTGAATGCGCTGAATCAAGGAGCGCTTGTTGCTATTCCTACCGAAACTGTGTACGGTCTAGCTGGGAGTGCATTCAATGAGCAGGCGATTCAAAAAATTTTTCAATTAAAAAACAGGCCTTCGTGTAATCCCCTAATTCTACATACGCATTCAATTAATGAGGTATCTAAATTTGTGAAAGAAATCCCACCAAATGCGTTGAAATTAGCAGAGGCATTTTGGCCCGGACCATTGACTTTACTTTTGCCAAAAAAATCAATCATTCCTCATAGTGTCACTTCTGGAAGTCATTTGGTAGCAGTTAGAATACCCAATCACAGAGTGACTTTAGATTTATTAAAACAGTTGGATTTTCCTTTAGTTGCGCCAAGTGCTAATCCATACACAAGAATTAGTCCAACCAATTCAAAAATGGTAGATGATTATTTTGGAGATGCTTTGCCATGTATATTGGAAGGGGACATTTGTTCAAAAGGCATCGAGTCTACCATTGTAGGGTTTCATGACAATGCACCAGTGATATATCGACAAGGTGCCATTAGTGTAGATGCAATAGAATTTATTGCAGGCAAATCCAAAGTACTTGCAACTGTTAAAGAAAGAGTCACTACACCCGGCATGTCCCCAATGCATTACGCGCCAAGAACAAGGTTTCAAATTGTTGATTGTATATCTAATTTCATTATTCAAAATCCAACCCTGCATATTGGTGTGCTTACACTTGGTAAAACAGCAATAGAACAACCCAATACAACTTGTATACATTTATCTATCATGGGAGATTTAGAAGAAGCAAGTGCCAATTTATACAAGTCCATGTATGAGCTAGATGGTATGGAACTTGATTATATTATTATTGAGCGCTTCCCCGAAGTCGGTATTGGTAAATCCTTGAATGATAGGATTAGTCGAGCTAGTTATAGATGATGGAGGTTTTAGCCTGCAGATGATATAATGATTTATTAATTTGGCGAATATCTTTTAATAAGCTTTAGGTCAGCTCCTTTTAACAGTAG
>CAMCQV010000009.1 GCA_945877085.1 Chitinophaga pinensis | reverse complement strand
ATCGTACATACATCACCCGCATTTGGTGCAGATGACTATAAAGTGGGTCAAAAAAATAATTTAGGTATCATTACTTTAGTCGACAGAGCAGGAAAGTTCATTGATGGTGTAGGAGAATTTGCTGGAAGATTCGTGAAGAATTATAAAGACGAAAAAGATTTCCAAGATGTGAACGTAGATATCTCGGTAAAATTAAAAAAAGAAAATCGTGCGTTTAAAGTAGAAAAATACGAACACAATTATCCGCATTGTTGGAGAACAGATAAACCAATTTTATACTATCCATTGGATGCTTGGTTTATCAAGACCACTGCAGTGAAAGATAGAATGGTGGAGTTGAATAAAACCATTAACTGGAAACCAAAGAGTACAGGTGAAGGTCGTTTTGGTAATTGGTTAGAGAACATGGTGGATTGGAATTTATCTCGTAGCCGTTATTGGGGAACACCATTGCCTATCTGGAGAACAGAAGACGGAACAGAAGAAACTTGTATTGGTTCAATTGACGAATTGACTGCAGGATTTTTAGCAGCAAAAGAAAAAGGATACAACAAAGATGTTCAATTACAAATTGTAGATGGCAAATTGGATGTGGACTTACACAAACCATTTGTGGATCAAATAGAAATCTTAAGTCCTACAGGCAGACCTATGCAACGCGTTTCGGACTTAGTAGACGTCTGGTTCGATTCTGGCGCAATGCCTTATGCACAGTGGCATTACCCATTTGAGAACAAAGATTTAGTAGACAAAGGTTTGGCATTTCCTGCAGATTTTATTGCAGAAGGGGTTGATCAAACTAGAGGATGGTTCTATACCTTACACGCATTGGGTGTATTGCTTTTTGATAAAGTGGCGTACAAAGCCGTGGTGAGTAATGGCTTGGTATTGGATAAGAATGGCAACAAGATGAGTAAGCGTTTAGGAAATGTGGTGAATCCATTTGAGACCTTAGAAACTTATGGTGCAGATGCAACAAGATGGTATTTGGTCACGAATGCTTCTCCTTGGGATAATTTAAAATTTGATTTATCTGGTATACAAGAAGTACAAAGAAAATTCTTTGGCACTTTGTACAATACCTATCAGTTTTTTATATTGTATGCCAATGTGGATGGCTTTAAATTCGAACAGGCTTATATCCCTGTGAAAGATCGTCCAGAAATTGACCGTTGGGTCATTTCTTCTTTACATAGTTTAGTACAAACAGTGACCCTGGCGATGGATGACTTTGAGCCAACCATTGCTGGACGTGCCATTGAGACTTTTGTAGACGAGCATTTGAGCAACTGGTATGTACGTTTATGTAGAAGAAGATTCTGGAAAGGTACTTATAGCGAAGACAAAATTGCTGCTTACCAAACATTGTATGAATGTATCGAGACCATTGCAAGATTAATGGCGCCTATTGCACCATTTTTCTGTGATCAATTGTTTAGAAATTTAAATGGGCTTACAAAAAGATTTGACGCTACATCCATTCACCATATTGATTTTCCAAAAGCAGATTCATCTAAAATGGATGCAGCTTTAGAAACCAGAATGCAGTTGGCACAAGATATTTGTTCTTTGGTTTTATCTATTCGTAAAAAAGTGAATATCAAAGTACGTCAGCCGTTACAAAAAATATTGATACCAGTTTTAGACCCAGCTATGAAATTGGCGATTGAACAAATGGACGAATTAATTCTAGCCGAAGTCAATGTGAAGGAGATCAATTATATCACAGAGACGGAGGGGGTGATTAGCAAGAAACTTAAACCTAATTTCAAGTTATTGGGTGCAAAATTGGGCACAAAGATGAAACAGGCTTCAGCAGTCATTGCAGCCTTAAGCCAAAACCAGATTTCAGAACTGGAACGCAATGGAAGCCTATCGATTCAAGTCGAAGAAAGTGCTATAACATTGTTAATCAATGAAGTAGATATTATTGCAGAAGATATTCCAGGTTGGAGTGTGGCTGTCAAGGGCAATTTGACTGTGGCTTTGGATATCAGCCTTTCTGAAGCCCTTTTAAAAGAAGGAAATGCTCGTGAATTGATAAATAGGGTCCAAAACATCCGAAAAGAGGCCAATTTTGAGCTCACAGACAAGATTTTACTCCAAATTGTGGATAACACCAACATGAAAGACGCTGTTAATGAATTTTCAGAGTATATTTGCCGCGAAATATTGGCTACCCAAATAGATTGGGTATCTAGCCTTGAAGAAGGCGTCGATATCGACATCAATGACCAAAAACTAAGGATTTTAGTTAGACAAAAAGGATAATTATGGCTACAAAAAAACCAGCACCTAAAAAAGCGGCCCCAGCAAAAAAAGCAGTACCAGCTAAAAAAGCGGCTCCTGCAAAAAAGGCAGCGCCTGCAAAAAAGGCTGCGCCAGCTAAAAAGGCTGCTCCGGTAAAGAAAGCAGTAGCAAAAAAAGTTGTTGCTAAAAAAGCGGTAGCTAAGAAGGCACCTGCAAAAAAGAAAGCGGTTCCAGCTAAAAAAGCGGCTCCTGTTAAAAAGGCAGCGCCAGCTAAAAAAGCAGTACCTGCCAAGAAAGTAGTACCAGCAAAAAAAGCGGCTCCTGTTAAAAAGGCAGTACCAGCAAAAAAAGCGGCACCTGCTAAGAAAGCTGTGCCATTAAAAAAAGTGGTACCTGCAAAACCAATTGCAAAAGCACCAGTAAAACCAGTTGTGGCTGCAAAGCCAGTTGAAAAATATGTACCTCCTGCAAAACCAGTTCCTGTTATTCCTACACCACCGGTGAAGCCAGTGCGTAAAGCAGCAGAACCGATCAAGGATATTAAAGTTCCAAAGATCAATGCAAAAAGCAGTGTTCCTTATCAACCAGGTTATGTTCCAATGGAGAAAAGAAAAGAAGTAGAAAGATCCACAGAGACTTTAGTAAAATATTCAGATGCTGAACTAGCTGAGTTTAGAGATTTAATTTCTAAGAAATTAGAAGCTGCAAAAAAAGAGTTAGTTTATTTACAAGGATTGATCACGCGTAAGGACGAAATGGGTGGCGACAATGATGATGCAAGATACATGACCATGGAAGATGGAAGTGTTAGCATGGAAAGAGAGCAAATGGGCCAAATGGCTAGCCGTCAGATCACTTTCATCGACCATTTAGAGAAAGCGTTGATGCGTATCGAAAACAAAACCTATGGTATTTGTAGAGTAACAGGTCGCTTGATTGACAAAGCGCGTTTACGTGCTGTGCCGCATGCTACTTTAAGCTTAGAAGCAAAATTAGGGTATGTAAAAAATAGCAGCGACCAATAATGATTATAGCGAGCAAAACGCTCGAACTAAAATAGACTTATAAAAAACCCGATCATCGATCGGGTTTTTTGTTGAATTAGTTTTTATGAATCATTTTTTATGCATCCGTTGCTATCGCAACTTCTTATTTCACTTCCTGCATCTCAATTAATTTCTTGTAGTAACCGCCTTGTGCTAGTAAGTTTTCGTGGTTACCTCTTTCTACGATGGCACCTTTTTGTAAGACAATAATTTCGTCTGCGTGGCGGATGGTAGATAAGCGATGCGCAATCACAATAGAAGTCCTGTTTTGCATCATATTATTGATTGCGTCTTGTACCAATCTTTCGCTTTCTGTATCTAATGCAGAAGTGGCTTCGTCTAAGATTAAGATAGGAGGATTTTTAAGCACTGCTCTAGCAATGGTTAAACGTTGACGTTCACCTCCACTTAGTTTACTACCTCTGTCCCCAATAATGGAATCGAATCCGCCTTCCTTCTTGATAATGAAATCATATGCATTGGCAATTTTTGCTGCTGCAATAATTTCTTCCATCGTTGCTTCTGGCTTGCCCAATGCAATATTTGCAGCAATTGTATCATTGAATAAAATAGGCTCCTGTGTCACAATGCTAATCAATTGTCTTAAGCTATGTAAGCTATAGTCCTTAATATTTTTTCCGTCAATGTATAAATTACCTGAAGACACATCATGAAATCTTGGGACTAAATCTGCGAGTGTACTTTTTCCTGCACCAGATGAACCCACCAAAGCAACAGAAGTTCCTTTTTTGATATTTAAATTGATGCCATTCAAAATACTTGCATCTTGGTAGGCAAATCCAACATTGTCAAAATGAATACTAGCCTCAAATCCTGTAATTAAAATTGGATTTGCCACTTCTTCTACCGTATTGGGTGCTTCTAATATTTCATTCAATCTATCTAATGTAGCTGTTCCGCGATTTACATTGTAAACCGCTTGGGACAATGCTTTTGCAGGGTTGATGATTTGAGAAAACAAAGCCACATAAGTAATGAAAGAACCTGGAGATAAAATTTCACCATTTAAAACAAGCTTACCTCCAAACCAAAGTACACCACTTAAAATAGTCACGCCTAAAAATTCTGAAACAGGAGAGGCTAAATCACGTCGGTATAAAATTCGGTTCTTTAAATTAAAAATATCTTCTACCAATCCGTAAAACTGTCCTTTCACTTTTCCTTCTGCATTAAATGCTTTGATGATTCTCAAACCAGATAAAGTTTCTTCCATCTGACTTAAAATCTCACCCCATTTAACTTGTGCCTTATTGGTATGTTTTTTTAGACTACGACCAATACGGCCTACTATAAATCCAGCTAAGGGTAATAAAATAAAAACAAATAAAGTAAGCTTAGCGCTAATGAAGAACAAGAAAATTAAGATACCAATAATGGTCAATGGTTCTTTGATCAAGCCTTCTAATGCACTGATGACAGAGCTTTCCAATTCTGCAATGTCATTAGAAGCCCTACTTAATATATCGCCTTTTCTTTTCTCCGTAAAAAACCCCACTGGTAATTGCAAGATTTTATCATACAATAACTTTGAATATTTTTTTGTTACCATATTACGAATAGGTGCTAAAAAATAAAATGCGAGGTATAAAAATAAGTTCTTGAAAAAGATAGATACAATAATGAATAGACAGATCCATCCCAATGCATATTCTTTACCATTGGTTTTGATGATATCTTGTAAAAAATGATAAAGGAGGTCTTTAAGATTGGCACTGTCTGTTACCGAAATAGGTGTCAAACTTGCAAAAGCATTGTTTCCAAAGATGAGGTCTAAAAATGGGGTGAGCATTCCTAATGAAAACAAGCTAAAAAGGATGGATAACAAGATAAAAAGCCCGTACCAGCCCATATAGGACTTGTATTCCTTGATATAACTTACTATGCGAAAAAATTTCTTCATAATTAAAACTATTCCCTCAGAATAATCAGCAAAGTAACTAATTTTACAGCGAATCAACGACTTTGATTATGGAAGAGGGAAAAAGACAGAAACAAGTGGCTGGTGCGATTCAAAGCACCATGAACGATATTTTTTTAAAATTGGGCTTGAACCATTTACAAGGCGGGATGATTTCCATCTCCTCTGTAAAAGTGACCCCAGATTTACTAGAAGCTAGAATCTATTTAAGTTTATTTCAGGTGGCCGATCAGGAAGGGTGTTTTAAGAAGATCCAAGCGCAGGCCTGGGACATCAAAAAGCATCTTCAAGAAGCTATGAAGCATCAATTAAGACGTATCCCAGTATTGCATTTTTACCTAGATGATACATTGGATTATGTATTTAAAATGGAAGAGATTTTAAAAAAACTATAAGTTGCATTTTTTATTTGCTTGGCGTTATTTTAGAGGTAAATACTCCTTTCAGGCAATACAATTCATTGCATGGGTAAGTGTTTTTGCTATTGCCATTGGCACAGCAGCCTTACTCACTATTTTAAGTGTCTCCAATGGTTTCTCTGAAATTGTGAATGGGTTGTATTCGGATTTTTATGCCGACCTGCGCGTGGTTCCTACAACTTCAAAATTTGCTCAGCTATCTCAAGCACAATTAAATGCAGTGAGACAAATTCCAGGTGTACATTATGCAACAGGGATTGTCGAAAACAAAGCGATTCTTGTGCACGACGAAAATCAAACGGTGGTTTTTGTAAAAGGGGTTGACTCAAATTATATTCATATCAATAAAGTCAATCAATATTTAAAACGAGGCGTTTTTGAAGTGGGCAGTTTGGATAGTCCTAAATTAGTACTAGGCGTTGGGGTGGAAGAAAATTTATTATTGTTTAATACAGACTTGGGCGCATCAATGGAATTGATTGCAGTGGGCCGATCTGGTAAGTCTTTGAAATCAATGGATCAGCTGAACCACTTGTTAGCAGTGCAGTCTGGCGCATTCTCGGTACAACAGGAATTTGATGTGCAATATGTTTTTACCTCCAATCAATTTGCGCAATATTTATTTGACTTAGATACTAATCAATTTTCAGGCATAGAATTATCCATTGATCTAGCCAAAGAAAAAACCATTGCCGAAGGAATTCAAAATATTTTGGGAACGAATTTTTTAGTACAGAATAAATACCAACAGAATGCAGACTTGTATAAAATCATGCAAATAGAAAAATGGATCATCTTTGCCATACTTGCACTCATCATGGTAGTAGCTTCCTTTAATTTAGTAGGCGCTTTAACGATGTTGGTGTTGGAAAAACAAAAAGATATTCATGTATTACATGCCATGGGAGCGACTACAGGCACGATTCAAAAAATATTTTTGAGCTTATCTATTGTGATGTCCTTGACAGGCGCTTTGATTGGTGGCCTGATTGCGTCTTGTTTGATTCTTTTACAAGGACAATTTCATTTCATTCAATTGCAAGGGGTAAGTTTTGTGATTGACTATTATCCAGTGAAAGCAGTTTGGACAGATTATTTTGCTGTCATAGGCTTAGTTGTTACGATTGCAATTGTGGCCGGCTGGGTACCAGCTAAAAAAGCTGCTGGACGCATCTTTGAAAAAATAGGATAGCTCTAATGTCCTATCGCATAAAAAAAGGGAAGCAACGCTTCCCTTTTTTTATTAAGTTTTGGATTAATTAATAATCACCTAAAGTCATTTCTAATTGTCCTAATGCATTTTCTAATTGTGCATCGTTAGGTGCGATACCATGCCATTCGTGGCCTGTTTCCATAAAGTCAACACCCTTACCCATAATTGTTTTCATCAATATTACAATCGGCTTACCTTGTCCAGTCAATGATTTAGCCTGTTCTAAGGTAGCAACAAGCTCATCCATATTGTGTCCATCCATATGCAATACGGTCCAATGGAATGCTTTGAATTTATCTTCTAAGTTATCTAGATTCAATACTTTGCTCAACGGACCATCAATTTGTTGGCCGTTCACATCAATTGTAGCAATGTAGTTATCTACTTTATTGTGGGCAGCAAACATAATAGCTTCCCAGTTTTGACCTTCTTGTAATTCACCATCCCCATGTAAAGAATAAACAATACAATCGTCGTTATTGTATTTTTTAGATAAAGCAGCACCAATCGCTACACTCATGCCTTGTCCCAAAGAGCCACTTGCAATACGAATGCCTGGTAAATGCTCATGTGTAGTTGGATGACCTTGTAAACGAGAATTGATCATTCTAAATGTGGCTAATTCTTTGATATCAAAATAACCTGATCTGGCTAATACAGAATAGAATACAGGAGAGATATGTCCATTGGATAAAAAGAAAAGATCTTCGCCTTTCCCATCCATATTAAATGCAGGATCATGCTTTAATACTTTAAAATAAAGTGCTGTTAAAAAATCTGTACAACCTAAAGAACCTCCTGGATGACCACTTTGTTGTGCATGCACCATTCTAACGATATCTCTTCTTACTTGAGAGGCAATGCTTTTTAATTCCGCTGTTGACATAATTGTATTTTAACGTTCGAACAAAGATAGAAAAATTACTGCCATAAAAAAAGGTAAGGGCAGAATACCAAGGATTTATTAGCTTTGCCTTGAAAAAATTGAATTATGTCAGAGGAATTAAAGAAAATAAGTACAGAAGCAGAAAATGGCATGAAAAAAGCCATTAACCACTTAGAAATAGAATTGTCTAAAATTCGTGCGGGTAAAGCCTCTCCATCTATTTTAGAAGGCGTCAATGTAGATTATTATGGTGCTCCAACCCCAATCAGTCAGATTGCCAACGTGCAAGTACTAGATGCGAGGACGATTAGCATTCAGCCGTGGGAAAAAAATATGTTGGCCTTGATTGAAAGAGCCATCATGGGCGCTAATATTGGGATCACGCCACAAAATGACGGAGTGAATATTCGTTTGTTCATGCCACCATTAACCGAAGAGCGTAGAAAGGAAATGGTAAAAAAGGCAGGTGGAGAAGGAGAACAAAGCAAAGTGGCTATTCGTAATATCAGAAGAGATCATATTGAGCAAGTAAAAAAATTACAAAAAGACGGTATGAGTGAAGATATTTGTAAGGGTGCAGAAGATACCATTCAAGGGTTAACCGATAAGCATATCGCTTTAGTTGAAAAACATTTAGAATCAAAAGAAAAAGAAATAATGACCGTTTAATCGATTATTTTTAAGACCTAATTGAGCCCTCAATTTAAGATTGGGGGCTTTTTTGTTTTAGGAAGGGAATGAAATTTAAGTTCCCTCTATTCACAATATATACGCCCAGTAAGATCACGCCTAAACAAAATACCTGCATGGGCTCCAAAGATTCTCCATAGATCAAACCCCATACCACAGCCACGATTGGAATACCATAGGTGACCATTGAACCAAAAAGGATACCTGCTTTTTTAACTAAATAATAAAATAAGATAGACGCCATAGATGTACCTACCATGCCTAAAATGGCACTCATGAAAACACTATGTAGTACGATGGGATCCTTAAAATTATAGTCAAAAAAACCTGTGAAAAATAAAATTGCAGCACTTGGTAGTATCAAAAATGAAAATGCCACCGAAGCAATTTGAATAGAACCTATATCTTTTAAATTTCTTCCGACTGTATGCACATTAACGCCATACATCATTGTAGCAACAAGGACAAGGCTCGCATAAGAAAGATTTTCAAAGTGCATTTCCTTTCCAGTTAAGAGCAGAAAAGTCAATCCAACAAATCCTATCAAAATGCCTAAGAATTTAATAGTGGTGGTTTGTGTTTTATAGAAAACAACACCTACCAGGATGGTAAATAAGGGGGTCAGGGAATTTAAAATACCTGCCAAAGCACTGTCAATCCTCGTTTCTGCAATGCAAAAAAGATAGGCCGGAATAAAATTTCCAATAAAGCCAGAAACAACCACGATGCCCATTTTGTCTTTCGGTATTTTTCGGAATGCCTTGATTGCAAATGGCAATAAAACCAGTCCTGCAAAAAGCATTCTAAGAGAAGCGACCTGGTAAGGGGTAAAAGCCTTCAATCCCTCCTTCATTAAGATAAAGGAGCTACCCCATACGATTGATAATAAAGCAAATACAAGCCAGTTGGTCCACTTCTGATGCATCCTTCTTGGTTTTGAACAAAGATGCCTCATTTTGGCTAAAAAATGAATAAATATCACTTTCTTTGCAAGGATGAGCCAGCATACTAATTATTCTATTAAAGTGGACCAATTCGAAGGTCCTTTTGACCTTTTATTGTTCTTTATTGAGCGTGACGAAATGGACATTTACAATATCCAGATCACTAAAATTATAAAGGATTTCTTAGATTTTATCCATGCTCAAGACAAGCTTAATATTGAATTAAGTAGTGAGTTCATTTTGTTCGTTTCTACCTTAATGCGTATCAAGGCTAAGATGTTATTGCCAAGAAAAGAGATAGATGCTTTGGGCAATGAGATAGATCCAAGACAAGAATTAATTGATAAAATTTTAGAGTATAAAAAGTACAAAGAAGCAGCAGTTCAAATGGCAGATTTAGAAGCCATGAGAATGTTGATGCTGAAGCGTGGTAATATTCAAAAAGAAATGTCATTGGTTGGAGAAGAAGCGGCCGAAGGAACAGAGTTACAAACGGTGACTTTGTTTAAGTTGATGAAAGCATTTGAGAAAGTCATGACCCGTGTGCACGAACGTCAAAACAGACCTGTTCATACGGTTGTTCGATACAATTATACCATGGAGGGCAGTCGTACTTATTTGCTTACATTGGTGCAAGAGGGGCAGACAGTTGCTTTCGAAAAAGTATTTGATATTTGTGCAGACCGTGTGCACGCTTTATTCTTGTTCTTATCTATATTAGAATTAGCGCAACAGAAATACATGAAATTAATGGTGGGCGAAGGGCGCAATAATTTTATCCTTGAATGGAATGAAAACAGAGCGGATGATTTAGAACCTGGATACATTGAACAAACGGATTCTTACGAAACAAAATTTGATCAAAGTACATTTGCAGATGCACCAGAAGATGAAGGTGATTTTGATCCTAGCTTGAATTAATTATCCTTCTACCAACACAGGTTTTCCTAAAAGATTTTTTACTGCATTGGCAATTGCCATGGCGTCGTAATGACATTCTTGTTGTAATTCCTTTACAGAACCATGTTCCACAATCGTATCAGGTATACCTAAAATGCGCACTTGGCTATGGTAATGATGTGCATTCATGAATTCCAATACAGCAGAACCTAATCCACCAACAACTGTTGCATCTTCTACAGTCACAACAAGTGGGTAGTTTTGGAATACCTCATGCAATAATGCTTCATCGAGTGGTTTTACAAAACGCATATCATAATGTGCAGGATCAATGCCTTCGAGTCTTAAATTGCGAATGGCAGTTTGTGCGTTGTTGCCTGGATGTCCAAAAGTAAGTATCGCCACATCCTTACCTTCTTTTAATCTGCGTCCTTGTCCAATCGCTAATTGTTCGAAAGGCTTCTTCCAATCTACCATCACCCCTTCGCCTCTTGGATAACGAATTACAAAAGGTAAATCAGTTGAAGGTAATTGAGCAGTATACATCATGTTCCTTAATTCTTGCTCATTCATAGGTGCAGCAATAATTAAATTTGGAATACATCTAAAAAAAGCAATATCATAACAACCATGGTGCGTTGGTCCATCTTCTCCAACCAATCCTGCACGGTCTAAACAAAATACAACAGGTAATTTTTGCAATGCCACATCATGAATCACTTGATCATAGGCACGTTGCATGAAGGAAGAATAAATATTACAAAAAGCTTTTACGCCTTGTGTAGCAAGACCTGCACTCAATGTTACCGCATGTTGTTCACAGATGCCTACATCAAATGCACGATCAGGCATCGCTTCCATCATGAATTTCATGGATGAGCCACTTGGCATAGCAGGTGTGACACCCATGATCATTGGATTCATTTCTGCTAATTCAACTAATGTCAATCCAAATACGTCTTGGTATTTTGGTGGTTGAGGTGTTTCAATTTTTTTCTTAATAATCTCACCAGTTAATTTATCAAACAAACCTGGCGCATGCCATTTGGTTTGATCTTTTTCTGCAAGTTCATATCCTTTCCCTTTCACAGTTAGAATATGCAATATTTTAGGTCCTGGTATTTCTCGTAAATCTCTTAAAGTATCCACTAAGTTGGTGATATTATGGCCATCAATTGGTCCAAAATACCTTAATTGAAGTGCTTCAAATAAATTGCTACTTTTAGAGACCATCCCTTTCAAACCAGCTTCTACTTTGGATGCCATCTCTCTTGTAAAGGTTTTACCAACGGGTAATTTTCCCATCAATTCCCATAACTCGTCTCTAAACTTATTATAGGTAGGTGAGGTACTAATATCCGTTAAATATTCTTTAAGCGCGCCCACATTTGGGTCGATGCTCATACAGTTATCATTCAAAATAATCAACACATCACTATCCGCTACACCAGCATGGTTCATAGCTTCGAAAGCCATACCTGCCGTCATAGAGCCATCTCCAATTATCGCAACCGATTTTCTATCCTCGCCTTTGTATTTTGCTGCCATTGACATACCTAGCGCTGCCGAAATAGAAGTAGATGAGTGCCCCACGCCAAATGTATCGTATGGACTTTCGCTTCGCTTAGGAAAGCCACTTAACCCCTTGTATTTTCTGTTGGTCACAAATGCATCTCGGCGACCAGTCAAAATTTTGTGACCATAAGCCTGATGGCCTACGTCCCAAACCAATTGATCATAAGGGGTATTGTACACATAATGCAATGCAACGCTCAATTCAACCACACCAAGGCTGGCTGCAAAATGACCCCCATGCACACTCACGATATCAATAATATACTGACGTAATTCATCGCATACCTGGTGTAATTTCTCCCTAGAAACCTTTTTTAGGTCACCTGGGGTATCAATATGCTTCAATAATGGTCCTGCCTCAATCAAAATGCTCCGTTTTTAGTCTTGTAAAAGTAAGTTAATAACATAAATTTAAGCCAAAAGTTGCATCTTATTTGAGATTGCCGATGAAACTTCAATTTGACCATTAATCCAATAAATTAACCCAATATCGTGTTATAGGGTTTAAATTTGAAAGGTGAAAAAACATCAATCAATTTATTGGATCTGTCAGATAGGAGGTTGGATGACTTATGGCTTGACCATTATCTTTTTCTCCTACATGCTCGAGAAACAGCTAAGCGCTGTTTTTTATCCGCGTTTAATTGCCAATGTTTTATTAGGCATTATGGTCACGCATTTGTTTAGAAAAGCGCTGCTGGCTTTATCACTACATCCTCCCATGCCTACATTTAAATGGGGACAATTACTTGCTTTATTATTGACCTTTGCAAGTGTGTATAGCTTTTTGACAAGTTACGCAGTCGAAATTTTAAAATTATATGATGCGACTAGGAAAGTAAGTTTAGAAAGACGTTTTTTAATTAGTTTGGTCATTGACACACCTATTATTTTTGTTTGGGTATCTATTTATATTCTATGGCATTATATTGAGTTCACCAATTCCGAAGCCATTCAAAAAGTTAAACTTGAAAGTTTAATTAAGGAATTACAACTTAAGACCATTAAGTCTCAAATGAATCCGCATTTTATTTTCAATGCACTAAACAGTATCAGAGCATTGGTAGACGAGGATCCACAACGTGCAAGACAAGCGATTACAGAGTTGAGTAATATTTTAAGAAGTAGTATTCAAGCAGACCAGTCCGAAATCACGAGTTTGGAAAAAGAATTGAATATTGTGAAGGATTACCTAGCCTTGGAATACATCAGATTTGCAGATAGATTGATTGTGGAATATGCCATTGATGACAATACACGCTCCAATCAAATGCCACCCATGATGCTACAAACCTTAGTAGAGAATGCGATTAAACATGGCCTAGGCAAGCAACCTGGCAATTGTTTGATTAAAATTATTTCTACCTACGAGGACAATAAACATTTATTGATGGTTCAAAATACGGGTGTTTTAGATCAGGAAGTTGGTCGTGATGGATTTGGCTTACAGAGTACAAAAAATAGATTGAATATTCTATATCGCGGCAACGCTGCATTTGAAATCTATCAAAGCCAACCAACACAGGTGACCGCTAAATTAATCATTCCAATTGCCTCATAATAAAAATTGTACACCATGCCTATCAAAGCAATTATTATTGACGACGAAAGACTAGCACGTAATGAGTTGAAGAAATTATTGGAACAGTATCCAGATATTTCTATCATTGATGAAGCAAGTAATGTGGATGAAGCGGTAGAGAAAATTGATTTATCAAGACCAGATCTTATTTTTTTAGATATACAAATGCCAGGCAAAACAGGCTTTGATTTATTGGCTGAAATTGAAAAATCGCCACGTGTTATTTTTACCACAGCTTATGATGAGTTTGCTTTGAAAGCTTTTGAGGTAAACGCTTTGGACTATTTATTAAAACCAATAGATCCTAAAAGATTAGCTGATGCGATTCAAAAATTACAATCAGAAATTGCATTAGAACAAGCAAGTTTATTGGGTGTAAGCAGAGGACCATTAACAGAAGTAGACCAGGTTTTTGTAAAAGACGGAGAACGTTGCTGGTTTGTGAAATTAGCTGAAATTAGATTATTTGAAAGTGTGGGCAATTACGCAAAAGTGTATTTCTCAACTAACAAACCACTCATCTTAAAATCGCTGAATGCATTAGAAGAAAGACTGGATGACCGTGTGTTTTTTAGAGCCAACCGTAAACATATCATCAATCTACATTGGATCGAAAAAATTGAACCTTACTTTAATGGAGGTTTATTAGTAGAATTAAAAGGAGGAGAAAAAATCGAGATCAGTAGACGCCAAACGGTGAAATTCAAAGAAATGATGAGTTTCTAATTTGGGTTAATTCAAGCTATGAATGGCCTCGGCGATCTTTTGAATTAAAGCAGGATCTTTTTCAATGGCATTGCCAATTACAATAATATCCGCACCAGCTTTACAGTTTTCAATTGCTTTTTCGGGTGTTGTAATGCCACCACCAACAATGATAGGTGCTTTTACATGCTTTGCAACCTGTTGAATCATGCTGCTAGGGATGGCGTTTTTTGCACCACTGCCTGCATCCATATAAATCACTTTCAAGCCTAGCATCTCACCAGCCATGGCGGTACAAGCTGCAATATCATTTTTATTAGCAGGAATAGGGTTGGTATTGGAAATATAGGACACTGTGGTTGGGGATCCTCCATCTATCAACATATAACCTACAGGTATAATCTCTAATCCACTTTGCTTCACAAATGGGGCACTAATCACATGTTGGCCAATCAATAATTCAGGATTTCGTCCAGAAATCAAAGAAAGGTACAATAAGGCGTCTGCCTTTGGAGTAATCTGATCTGGGGATCCTGGGAAAAGCACAACAGGAATTGAACAAGCTTGTTTGATTTGAGCGACTACTTGGTCTAAAGTATCCGTCACAACCAAACTACCACCTACAAAAATAAAGTCTATTTTAAATTGTACAGCAAGATCAATTGTCTTCTGTAAATTAACCACATCAAGCTTGTCAGGGTCAATTAAGACTGCAAATGCTTTTTGTTGTCTTGTTTTTTTATCTTGGATATTTTGATATACTTGGTTGCTCATCTGCCACAAAATTATCTATTTTAATCATATAATCCTTGTCTTACTTATCTATTACAAAAAAAAACGATTAATCGAGCTTTTTTTTCTTAAGAAACTAACATTTTGTGGGGATAAATCCTACAATTCAACTGTAGTAGCGGATTTGATATTTTCCACATCAATTTTCCACACCTGTTGATATTTCAGTTGTTAAAGTATGAACAGAGAGGGATATTTTCGTCTACCCGCAATGGTTTTTAAAACTTGCGTGAGGGAATCCCAATTACTATCAAAAACTGACCAGACCATGGCTAACACAAAAACAAAAAAAGGCTTAGAATTCAAGCGCAAATTCACCATCGATGGCGTGAGTCCATTTGATCAATTTGAGTATGATTACAGAGATAGTGTAATCAAAAACCCAAATGGAGAAAAGGTATTCGAAATGACGAATGTGGAAGTGCCTAAACAATGGAGTCAAATTGCAACGGACATCCTTGCACAAAAATATTTCAGAAAAGCGGGTGTGCCTCAAGCCGATGGTTCTTTGGGTAGAGAAACTACAGTTAAACAAGTCGCGCATCGTATGGCGAATTGTTGGAGAGTATGGGGAGAGCGTTATGGTTATTTCTCAACTTCAAATGATGCACAAGTATTCTACGAAGAGTTAGTTTATAGTATTCTAAACCAAGCTTGTGTGCCAAACTCACCACAATGGTTTAATACGGGTTTACACGAAAGCTATGGTATTACAGGTGGCGCACAAGGGCACTACTATGTAGACCCAACTGACAAAAAATTAAAGCGTTCAACAAGTGCTTATGAGCGTCCTCAACCACATGCATGTTTTATCTTGAGTGTGAGTGATGATTTAGTGAACGAGGGTGGTATTATGGACTTATGGACAAGAGAAGCAAGAATTTTTAAATATGGTTCTGGTGTAGGAACAAACTTCTCTCAAATTAGAGGAGCGAACGAAAAATTATCTGGTGGTGGTTCTTCAAGTGGCTTAATGAGCTTCTTGAAAATTGGAGACCGTGCTGCTGGTGCGATCAAATCTGGTGGTACAACACGTCGTGCTGCTAAAATGGTATGTTTAGATTTAGACCATCCAGAAGTATTAGAATTCATTAACTGGAAAGTACAAGAGGAAGATAAAGTTGCTGCCTTAATTGCTGCAGGTTATGACAATGGATACGAAGGAGAAGCTTATGCAACTGTTTCGGGCCAAAACTCAAACAACTCTGTACGTATTCCAAATAGCTTCTTTAAAGCATTGTCAGAAGACGGTAACTGGGAATTGAAAGCACGTACCGATGGTCGTGTGATGAAATCAGTTCCTGCAAGAGAAGTATGGGAGCAAATTGCAAACGCTGCATGGCGTTGTGCGGATCCAGGTACACAATATGATACTACAATCAACGAATGGCATACTTGTCCAAAGGGCGGCCGTATCAATGCATCTAACCCATGTTCAGAATACATGTTCTTAGACAATACGGCATGTAACTTGGCTTCTGTTAACTTAAGAAAATTCTTCAACGAGTCAGATAATTCATTTGATGTTGAAGGTTTTGAATATACAACAAGATTATGGCAGACGGTATTAGAAGTATCTATTTTAATGGCGCAGTTCCCTTCTAAAGAAGTAGCACAATTATCTTATGACTACAGAACGACTGGTTTAGGTTTTGCAAACCTAGGTTCTATGTTGATGGTAAGTGGTATTGCTTATGATAGCCAAGAAGCACGTGGTATTGCTGGTGCAATCACTGCAATCATGACGGGTGTAGCGTATAAGACATCTGCAGAGATGGCTTCATTCTTAGGTGCGTTTGATAGATATCAAGAAAACAAGGAAGACATGTTACGTGTAATGCGTAACCACCGTGCAGCTGCTTATGATGCAGAAGATGCTTATGTAGGTATTGAAATCAAGCCTCAAGGTATTAAAGCACAATTCACTCCTGACTATTTATTGAAGGCAGCAACCAAAGCTTGGGATGATGCAGTTAAATTAGGAGAAAAATATGGTTACAGAAATGCACAAACAACTGTTATCGCTCCAACAGGAACCATTGGTTTAGTAATGGATTGTGATACAACAGGTGTTGAGCCAGATTTCGCATTGGTTAAATTCAAGAAATTATCTGGTGGCGGTTATTTTAAAATCATCAACCAATCTGTACCTCAAGCATTAAAGAATTTAGGATATACACAAGCAGAAAATGATGCGATCGTGAACTTTGCGGTGGGTCATGCAAGCTTCGAAAGTGCACCATATATCAATAATAAAACTTTATTGGCGAAAGGTTTCACACAAGAAGAAATTGACAAATTAAATGGTGCTGCAAAATCAGCTTTTGAAATCGGATTCATCTTTAATCGTTTCACTTTAGGTGACGCTTGTTTAACAAGATTAGGATTCAAGGAAGAAGTATTCGCAGACTGGAGCTTTAGTTTATTAGAAGCTTTAGGATTTACAGAAGATCAAATTGATGCTGCCAACGATTATGTTTGTGGTACAATGACTGTAGAAGGTGCGCCACTATTGAAAGACGAGCATTTGTCCATCTTTGATTGTGCAAATAAAAATGGTAAAAAAGGTGTTAGATATATTCATGCACACGGACACATTAGAATGATGGCAGCATGTCAACCATTCTTATCTGGTGCGATTTCAAAAACAATTAACCTTCCAAACGAAGCGACAGTTGAAGAAATTGCAGATAGTTATTTAATGAGTTGGAAATTAGGTTTGAAAGCAAATGCAATCTACCGTGATGGATCTAAATTAAGCCAACCATTGTCTACAAAATCTGACAAGAAAACTAAAACAGATAGCACGGAAGCGGAAGCATCTGAAGAAGTAACCACTTCTCAAATGGTAGACTTAAGTAATTTAACGGTAGACGAATTATTGGAAGAAGTTCAAAAAAGAATGACAACTTCAACTGATACGGTATTGAAGCGTCAATTGTCTCGTATTGTTGAGCGCAAATCCTTGCCAGCTAAGCGTCGTGGATTTACACAAAAAGCGCGCATTGGTGGTCAGGTATTGTTCTTAAGAACGGGAGAATACAATGACGGAACCGTTGGTGAATTATTCATTGACTTAGCAAAAGAAGGCTCAACCCTTCGTAGCTTAATGAACTGTTTCGCGATCTCTATCTCTGTTGGCTTACAATATGGTGTGCCTTTAGAAGAGTTCGTTGATAAGTTTGTATTTACAAAATTTGAACCATCAGGTATGGTGGATCATCCAAATATTAAAACAACCACATCTATCGTGGACTTCATCTTCCGTGCCTTAGCTTATGAATATTTAGGCAGAACAGATTTAGTACATGTATTAGATAAGCCTACAGTGGAGAACTTAGGAGAGGAGGGAGATATCACCCTTGTGGGAAAGCCTGAATTGAGTAGCATTCGCATAACTGCACCAGCTACTCAAGCAACTGCTGCAAAAGCAAATGTGGTAGCAGCTGTCAACGAAGGTGGTTCTATGGATAATATTACTGCAGCAGCAAAGAGCATGCAAAGCGATGCGCCTGCTTGTAGCACTTGTGGACATATCACTATTCGTAGCGGTACTTGTTACAAATGCTTAAACTGCGGAACAAGCATGGGATGTAGTTAAATTTCTCAGCCCTTTCTTTGAAAGTTAGGGCTTCAAAATTGTTACCTCTGATGATTTTTTTAAAAGGGCCCCATAAACGGGCCCTTTTATTTTTTGCTTGTTTTTATTTCCCAGCCCACCCACAATTTTTTTATATTTCCCACAGTCCAAAACATTCATATAAAAAGTATCCAAGCATAAATAAAAACTAGTAAATTCATAGTTCTAATAATCACTAGAAAAACGATTCACTTATGTCAGATTTTCAAGTTAAAGTAGCGCCTAAAAATTATGACGCAGTCATAGTAGGTTCTGGTGCTGGAGGTGGAATGGCTGCTTATGTTTTAGCAAAAGCAGGATTGAAAGTATGTTTACTAGAAGCAGGTCCTGATTTTGATCCAGCAAAGCATTCTTCTCAAATGAAAAATCCATGGGACTCACCACGTCGTGGGGCTAGTACAAAAATGAGACCCTTCGGTGATTTCGATGCTTCTTTTTGGGGCTGGGAAATTGAAGGGGAGCCGTATACGCAAACAAAAGGTGCCGATCATTTTGATTGGTGGAGAGCAAGAATGGTGGGTGGACGTACCAATCACTGGGGACGTATCTCATTGAGATTTGGTCCAAAAGATTTTAAGCGAAAAAGTATCGACGGCTTAGGCGATGATTGGCCAATTGGTTATGAAGATGTAAAACCTTACTATGATAAAATAGATCAATTAATTGGTGTATACGGAACTAATGAAGGTTTGGAAAACGATCCTGATGGTATTTTCTTGCCACCTCCAAAACCAAGATTGCATGAATTAATGTTTAAGAAAGCGGCTACTGGTATTAATATTCCAGTGATTCCTTCTCGTTTATCTATTTTAACTAAAAAAATTAACGACGAGCGAGGTGCTTGTTTTTATTGCGGACAGTGTAATCGTTCTTGTAAAGTCTATGGTGATTTTTCATCTTCCTCTGTGTTGGTAAAGCCAGCAGTAATGACTGGCAACGTGGATATGATTACAGGAGCGATGGCACGTGAAGTCTTGACAGACAATGAAGGAAAAGCAAAAGGCATTTCTTACGTGAACAAAATGGATAAGCAAGAATACCAGATCAATGCAAAAGTGGTGATTCTTGGTGCAAGTACTTGTGAGACCGCACGTTTATTATTGAATTCAAAATCACAAAAACATCCAAACGGTTTAGCGAATAGTTCTGGCGTGGTAGGTCATTACTTACACGATTCAACTGGGGCTGCATTGGGTGGTGTGATTCCTAATTTAATGGGTCGTAAGCGTTATAATGAAGATGGTGTGGGTGGTATGCATGTGTATACTCCATGGTGGTTAGATAATAAAAAATTAGATTTCCCACGTGGTTACCATATTGAATATTGGGGCGGCATGAGCCAACCTGGCTATGGCTTTGGTATGGGTACACAAGGATTGAATGGCAAATTTAAAGTGAATGGAAAAACAAAAGAGGAAGGCGGATATGGAAGCTCATTAAAAGAAGACGTACGTTTCTTTTATGGTGCAAGTGTAGGCATGGGTGGTCGAGGAGAAGCAGTACCTCGTTTTGAAAACCATTGTAAGATAGACCCAGATGTGGTAGATAAATATGGTATTCCAGTTTTAAATTTTAATTGTAAGAATTCAGAATATGAAATCAAGCAAGCAAAACACATGAAAGAAACTTTCCGTGAAATCATGCATGAAATGGGTGCGGTAATTACATGGGGTGATCAGGATGATGCCACCAATAATTATGGCTTATCCAATCCAGGAAATATCATTCATGAAGCAGGTACAGTGCGTATGGGGAATGATAAAAAGACTGCACCATTAAACGCATGGGGACAAGCACATGATTGTAAGAATTTATTTTGTGTAGATGGTTCTGTGTTTACGTCTCAAGCAGACAAGAATATCACATGGACTATCTTGGCATTGTCAATGCGCACATCGGAATACATTTTGGATCAGTTACAAAAACAAAATCTGTAGATTTTGTTTTTAAAATCATAAAAAGAAGTGTGAAGGGTGTTTAAATTTTTTGAAACAAACTTCACACGACCAAAAACAAAATTTATAATTTTTTAATTCATAAATACCATGGACAGAAGAAAATCCATCAAAGCATTAATACTTGGAACAGTTTCTGCTAGCGTTGTAATAGATGCATGCAAAAGTGAGAAGACAACTGTTGCTGAATATAATTTGGATGACAGAATGCAGGAAGAAAAAGATTATTTGGTGAAACTAAACGCTGAACCAAAATTCTTTGATGAGCACGAAATGGCCACAATCATAGTATTGGGCGATATCATTATGCCAAAAGACGAAACCAGTGGTTCTGCTTCTGAAGCAAAAGTGCCAGAATTCATTGAATTCATTGTAAAAGATATGCCAGAACATCAAGTACCTGTAAGAGGGGGCTTAAGATGGTTAGACCTACATAGTTTCAATAAACATGGCAAGTCATTTGTAAGTTGTACAAGTGCACAACAAATTGGTATCGTAGACGAAATCGCATATCCTAAAAAAGCAAAGCCAGAAGTAGCACAAGGTGTGAGCTTTTTCAATAAAATGAGAGATTTAGTAACAACAGGTTATTATACTTCTGAGATCGGCGTGAAAGACCTTGGTTATATGGGGAATGTGCCTAATCAATGGCAGGGCGTACCAGACGATGTGTTAAAACAGCATGGACTTGCTTATACCGAGAAGGAGCTCAAAGAATGCATTTAAGCTATAGAACTTCCTGCAGAGATCGCTTCATTTGGGCTCACAAAGTATAATTTTCCAGCAGCGTCTTCGGCCATTAAGATCATACCCTTGCTTTCGATGCCACGCATTTTACGAGGTGCTAAATTCGCTACGATTGTAACTTGCTTGCCTACAATCTCTTCGGGTTTAAAATGCATTGCGATGCCTGATAAAATGGTTCTTTGTTCAAATCCTAGGTCTACCAACAGCTCCAATAATTTATCTGCTTTTTCTACTTTCTTGGCTTCTATGATCGTACCTACGCGTAAATCTATTTTGCCAAAATCATCAAAAACGATTTCTGGTTTTAAGCTATTGTCTTTTGCAGGTTCGGTATTTGTATTTTCCATAGTTGTTTTTTTAGCAGCTACATTGGCTTGTAACTGTGCTAATTCTGCATCAATTTCTTCGTTCTCTATTTTTCTAAAAAGTAATTCAGGTGCACGCAAGGAGTAGCCTACTTTTAATAAATCAAATTTACCTGCGTTCTCCCATTCTAACATCTTGTCTACTACTTTCATCATGTAACACATTTTCTTTGCAGTAAATGGTATGAAAGGTTGTGCAAGTATGGCAAGGTTAGCACATAATTGTAAACAACAATGCATCGTGTTATCAATGATTTTTTGTGCATCTGGATTTTGATCCAATGTCTTTGCCACAATCCATGGCTCTTGCTTTTGCATGTATTGATTCCCTTTTCTAGCAAGGTCAATCAGTTCAAATTGTGCTTCTCTAAATTTATATTGCTCCAATAAATTTGTGATCTTTTCTTTGGATAATTTCACTGCTTCCATCATCCCTTTGAAACTGTCTGTGGTACTCTCACTTGCGGCCTCTGCTGCAATTAGATCGGTATGAAAAGGAGGTACTTTACCGTTGCATAATTTATGCATCAATACCCAAGTTCTGTTGACAAAATTGGCAAAGATGCTTACCAATTCTCCATTCACAGATTCTTGAAATCCTTTCCAAGTAAATTCACTATCCTTTGATTCGGGTGCGATAGATGTTAAGTAAAAACGCAAACTATCCGCAAGTCCATCTCCACCATTTTCTTTTTTAATCCACTTGTTGATATAGTCATCCATTTCGATGCTCCATCCTCTAGAAGTACTCATCTTATCACCTTCTAAATTCATGAATTCATTTGCGGGCACATTCTCTGGTAAAATATGTCCATTCAATATTAACATCACAGGGAAGATGATGCAATGGAATACAATATTGTCTTTACCAATAAAGTGTACCAATTTTGTATCCTTATCATTCCAATATGGCGTCCAATCTTTATTATTATTAAGCGCCCATTGCTTGGTAGCACTGATATAGCCAATAGGTGCGTCAAACCAAACGTACAATACTTTTCCTTCGCCTCCTGGAACAGGCACTTTAATACCCCAATCTAAATCACGTGTCACTGCTCTAGCTTGCAAACCGCCGTCAATCCAGCTTTTGCATTGACCCAATACTGCAGGGCGCCAATCATTTGCATGTTCTTTTAAAATCCATTCGCGTAAAAAATCCTCATGTCTATTTAATGGTAAGTACCAATGGGATGTTTCTTTTTTAATAGGTGCTTGACCACTTAATGTACTCACTGGGTTGATCAATTCTTCGGGGCTTAAAGTCTTGCCACATTTCTCACATTGATCTCCGTAAGCTTCCTTATGACCACAACTAGGACAAGTGCCCTTGATATATCGATCTGCTAAAAAAGTATTAGTGGCTTCGTCAAAATATTGTTCCGAGGTTTTTATTTCTAAGTCCCCTTTTGCTTCTAAGTTTTTGAAAAATTCGGATGCAGTGGCATGGTGTAAAGGATCGCTTGTTCTGTGGTAGATATCAAAGGCAATACCCAGGTCCTTAAAATTTTGTTCAATGATGGGATGGTATTTGTCAATGATGGCTTGAGCGGTGGTACCTTCCTTGGTTGCTTGAATAGGAATAGCAGTTCCATGCTCATCACTTCCACATACAAAAACAACGTCTCTTTGTTGCGCTTTTAAAAAACGAACATAGATGTCGGCTGGTAAATAGGCACCCGCTAAATGGCCAATATGCTTTAAACCATTTGCATAAGGCAGGGCTGCTGTAATCAAATATCTTTTTGGCGTGTTCATTGCAGCAAAAGTACTTAATATTGTGGTATGATTCAACCGTCTAAACTGACTCCTGGTAACACCATTGGCATTCTTTGTCCGGCTGGCGCCATTCCATTAGAAAAAGTGACTATTTGTGCTCAAGTCCTTGAGTCGTGGGGGTATCAGGTGCGTATTGGGAAGACGGTAGGCACTCAATTTGGGCATTTTGCTGCATCCGATTTGGATCGACAAAATGAATTACAGTCTATGATGGACGACCCTAAAATTCATGCCATTTTATGTGCACGTGGGGGATATGGATTGAGTAGAATTGTTTCCCAATTGGACTTTACAAAAATCAAAGCGCATCCTAAATGGGTGATTGGATTTAGCGATATTACCATCTTACATGCGGCTTTACAAAACCAGGGGATTCAAAGTATCCATGGGCCTATGTCTGCAGCATTTGGGAAAGGAGAAGCTGGGTTGCCTTATAACCTGGCACTGAAACAAATGTTGGAGGGAGTGGCATCGCCTGTGGAAGCAAAAGCCCAACCAACCAATCGTCTAGGCCATTCGGAAGGGGTGTTGGTAGGGGGTAATTTATGCTTAATGACCCATTTAATTGGTAGCAAAAACCAATTAGATACAAAGGGTAAAATTTTATGTATCGAGGACGTTGGGGAGCATCATTATAATGTGGATCGGATGCTAATACAATGTAAAAATGCGGGTTTATTGGATGGATTAGCTGGTCTTGTAGTTGGGGGTTTTACAGAAATGAAAGACGAGGCAGCTGAATTTGGAGAAACAGTAATAGACATGATTCTAAGATTAACCAAGGAGACACGCTATCCTATTTGCTTTGATTTTCCAATCAGCCATGAATTGAACAATATGCCGGTTCAGCTGGGCGCTACCTATCAGTTATCTGTTACAGATAAGGCTGCGCTTTTAACAAAAATCTAAAGCCTTCGATACATTAATACATTAAATTTGTATTCTAAAATTGTATCTCATGCTAAAATCATTTTTATCTTTTATCGCTTTTATTTTGGTAGGCCTTCAAGGCCTTACTGCACAATCTTATGTGATGTCTGGTATCGAAAAGACAGATAAAGACCAGATGCAATACGAGGTTTTAGGAAAAGTGGATGGTCGTTATTGGATTTATAAAAATAATGAGGGCATCGCAACCATTGCACAATACAATGATCAAATGCAATTGGTGCAACAAAATGATTTAGTTTTTTTACCAAAAAAATTAAATGCACTTGAGTTTGTTACAAAGTCAAATAGGGTGTATGCCTTTTATCAATTTCAAGAAGCTACTACGGTCTATGCAATGGTTGCAGAATTAGATGAAAAAGGACAATTGGTTGGCACGCCAACAATCATTGATACAGCAGAAAAAATCCGTCCAGGTTCAGGTGCTAAAGTTTTTAATTTAATAGAAAGTGAGGACCGATCAAAGTTGCTATATTTTAGTGTAAATACAACTAATCCAGCTTCCATTAAAATTAAAACAATGGCATTGAGTACGCCTTTTGGTAAATTAAATGAAGCAACAATCAGCATTAATGCGCAAAATAAAAAAAGCAATCTTTCGGATTTTGCATTAGATAATAAAGGCAATTTATTTTGTTTAAGAAATGTAGAACAGCCGAATGCTGCACCAGTGGTAAGCTTATTGTATATGGCTGCTGACGGTTCAGAAGTGATTGAAACGCCAATATTGAATAATAGCTTAGTCTTAGATGATATCCGTTTAAAAATTAATAATACCAATGGAACAGTGATCGTGAATTCGTTTTATGCAACAGAAAAGAAAGGTCATATAGAAGGGATGTACACTTTTATCTGGGATATTACTACAAGGCAAAATAGTTTAAGCAATGCAAGTCGTTTTACAGATGCGGTGAGAGATGCAGTGACAAATAAAAAGAACTTAAAGAATGCTTTTGATCATTTTTATTTTGATCAGGTGCAACCTAATGCAGATGGCGGTTTTACCATCTTAGCAGAAGCTGCTACCACACGCTCAAATAGAAACGCATTTTCAAGATGGGACTTTTTTTGGGGTGGGCCATTTTACAACCCATTTATATTTAATTTTTGGAATCGACCATTCGGATTTTATCCATGGGCAAGATTTGGTTGGGGTATGATGGGCGGCCCATGGGGATGGGGTGGATGGGGTCCAGGATGGGGGCTTGGCTGGGGCGGCTGGGGCATGATGGGTCCATGGGGCTGGGGTGGCGGTTGGGGTATGATGGGTCCATGGGGATGGGGTGGCGGCTTCGGTGGATTTGGGTATCCTTCTGTTACCTATACTGCAGGCAAAGTGGCTGTATTAAATTTTGACGCAAAAGCAAATATTCAATCTGTAAAAACAATCGATAAACAACAATCAGATGTGAATGTAGATCAGTTTATTGGTTATGGACAAATCAACAATGCTGCTGGCACCAATTTCTTATATTATCAGAAATCAAAAGGACTTAGACAATTGATACACCAAATATTGACGCCTTCAGGAGCAATCGTGCAAGGCAATGCTATTTCTATAAATGAAAAACAAGTGGAGTGGATGCCAAGGTCTTTAAAACAAGTGGGTGAAAAAGAAGCCATCTTGCCTTATCAAACAAAAGGAAAATTAGGCTTTGCTAAAATCACGATTCAGTAATTATGGTTTTTTTATTTAGAGATAGGTCTGATATCAATGTACTGTTTTTGGTATTATTAAGTGTTGCAGTGCATTTTCATTTTTATTTCGAACCACCTATTGTGATTGCAAATCCAACAGATGGTTTACTAGCCTACCTTTTATTTCATTATATTAAACCTTTGCCGCCTTTAGCGCTGATTGTGCTTTTTCATTTAATTGTGATTGTACAAGCATTGAGGTTGAATATTTTAGTGAGTCGTTTTAAGATGTTTCAACAGGTGAGTTATTTACCTGCTTTCACTTTTGTAGTTTTAACGGCATTGTTTCCTTTTTGGGATGCGATAAGTTCGGGTTTAATTGCGAATGCTTTTATTATTTGGATCTTAGTCAAGCTAAATAGATTGTACGATCAGACACAGCCTAAAACATTAGAATTCAATATTGGGATGATTGTAGGGGTGTCCATTTTATTGTATGAGCCAATCGCAATTTTGATACCAGTTGTTATTTTTGCATTAGTCATCATAAGACCATTTAGATTGACAGAATGGTTGGTATTGATGATGGGTATTTTAATGCCCTTTTATTTTGTGTTCACCTTTGTATTTTTAACAGATTCGGCTGCAGCATTTACCGCTTTTTTACCCAAATTAGACTGGGAAAATCCCTTATTGGCAATGGATGTAAAATCGATCATTGCATTGTCCTTTATAGGCATTCAATTGTTAATTGGATTCTATTTTTGGCAAGAGCAACAAAATAGATTTATTATTCAAGTACGAAAATACTGGGGGGTGATGTTATTGACTTTGGTGGTAACTTTTTTTCAACCGATCATCTTCTCATCACAGGCTTTATACGCTTCTGCCATTGTAATCGCCCCTTTAGCTAGTTTTATTAGCTTTTGTTATGCCGGTCCAAAACAATTAATGATCCCCAATGTCTTTTTTTGGATTTCAGCAGGTTTGATTGTGTATAACCACCTTTTTTAGGTGTAGAATTAGCCCTTTTTAGCAAAGCCTTTTTAAGTACCTTTGTAACTCAATTTTACTCAACTTTTTAAGCGTAATACTATGAAATTTGGCGTATTGGTTTTCCCTGGTTCAAACTGTGATAGAGACATGCAAGATGCATTAGAAAAAGACCTTGGTCTTGAGGTGCAAATGTTATGGCATAAGGACAGTGATTTGTCTCATTTTAATACGGAGGATTGTATTGTTTTACCAGGGGGGTTTTCATACGGAGATTATTTACGTTGTGGAGCGATTGCGAAATTTAGTCCAATGATGCAATCTGTGATTGAATTTGCAAACAAAGGTGGTAAGGTTTTGGGTGTATGTAATGGTTTTCAAATTTTATGTGAGTCGGGCTTATTGCCAGGGGCTTTATTACAAAATGCCAATCAACAGTTTATTTGTAAAAATGTATTTATCAAATCCGACAATAGTGGTCCATTGCAAATCCCAATTGCACATGGCGAAGGAAGGTATTTTGCAGACGAAGCGACATTGGCTAGTTTAGAAAAAAACAACCAAATCATCTTCCGTTACTGCGACAAAGACGGCAAAATTGGAGGCAATGCCAATCCAAATGGGGCGATTAATGACATTGCTGGCATTTGCAATGCTGGTAGAAATGTATTTGGTATGATGCCGCATCCAGAAAGAGCAAGCAATCCAGCTCTGAACAATACGGATGGTGTTCAGGTATTTGAATTATTAGGTTTATTAAAAACTGCAGCTGCTTTATAATTTTTTATGATAAAGGGATGGCGATAGTTTTGTTTGTATTCAATTTTTAAAAATTTTTATGATGAAAAAAATATTTCTTGCTTTATTATTTTTCGGATTTGTATTACAATGTCAATCGCAAAAAATAGCGCCAGTGAAATGGGCTTATCAAGCTGTTAAGACTGGAGACAAAAAGTATAATGTCATTATTACAGCAAACGTAGATGCGCCATGGCATATCTACTCTCAATTTGTAAAAAAAGGACCAGTGCCTACAACAGTTCAGTTTGCTAAAAATCCCTTGGTTGTAATCAATGGTAGCACAAAGGAAGTGGGCAATTTAGAAAAGAAATTTGATAATAATTTTGGTGCTGTCATTGGCTCTTTTGGCGGCAAAGTACAATTTATACAAGCTGTGACATTAAAAGTAAATACCAAGACCAAGTTGACTGGAACCATTGAATATATGGTTTGCAATGAGGAAAGATGTTTGCCTCCAACAAAACAAAGTTTTGAAGTGGATATTCAATAATTGTAGTAACTAAACCTTATTCATGCGTAATTTATTCTTGACTTTTATTGCACTATTTTTAACTGTATCACAGTTGCAAGCACAGGCAGACAGTATTGCAAAAGCAACTGTTCAGATCTCGGCTAAAAATGATTCTACCTATGCAATACAAGTAAAGGTTCAAGTTCAAGCAGGATGGAAAGTCTATGACGCCAATGCAGAAGGGGTAGAAGCACCAACTTTAAAATATACATTAGAAACAGCAGTGCCTGTAAATAAGCCTAGCTATTCAGTGACTGCTCAGGTTCAAAAAGATGTTTTATTTACGAATGCAAAATCATTCTCTGGTGCATTTGATATCAAAGAAGAAATAGTGATTCATGGGTTTCAGCCAGATAGTTTAAAAGGAGTAGTCGTGATGAGCGTTGGCAAGGAGTCCTCTTTTTATGTGATTGAATTACCTATTACAATGCCATTGGCGAATGGACAAAAAGGAAGTCAGTTCAATATCTTACTTCCTGAGTCGGCGCGCAACACGCCTGAAAACGCGTGTGGTGAATCAGCTACTAGTACAAGTGCCGAAAGTGGCGCATGGGGTGTATTCTTTTTAGGATTTTTAGGTGGATTGATTGCATTGGTTACACCTTGTGTTTTTCCAATGATCCCTGTGACAGTTTCTTTTTTCACTAAAAGATCTAAGACCAGAAAACAAGGGATACAAAATGGGTTGATCTATGGCTTGAGTATTTTTTTAATTTATGTGTTGGCGAGTGTGCCTTTTCATATTGTAGGCAATGTGCAACCAGAAATTTTCAATAGTATTTCTACCAATGCCTGGTTGAACATCGCTTTCTTTGCAATTTTCATTTTCTTTTCAATCTCCTTCTTTGGATATTTTGAAATTAGTTTGCCTTCGGGGATTGCCAATAAAGCAGATGCGAAGAGCGGCCTGGGAAGTTTAGGTGGTATCTTTTTCATGGCCATCACATTAGCGATTGTATCCTTCTCTTGTACAGGACCAATCTTAGGGACCTTATTAGTGGGATCATTACAAGGTGGCGCCTGGGCATTAACACAAGGGATGGCAGGATTTGGATTGGCCTTGGCTTTACCATTTACTTTATTTGCCATCTTCCCACAATGGCTTCAGAGCTTACCAAAATCGGGTGGCTGGTTGGATACCGTAAAAAAAGTATTGGCTTTTGTAGAATTAGCGCTAGCATTTAAATTTTTATCCAATGCAGATTTAGTGCAACATTGGGGATTATTAAAAAGAGAAGTCTTTATTGGGATATGGATTTTAATTAGCCTTGGGTTGACTGCTTATCTTTTTGGTTTCTTATTATTACCACACGATGTCAAAGGACAAAAGATTGCATTAGGTCGAAAATTATTAGGTGGACTATCCTTAGGCTTTGCATTGTATTTAGGTGCAGGATTGATGCCGCAAAACGCCAATAATTTAAAATTATTAAGTGGATTCCCTCCTCCAACACATTACAGCTTATTTGCAACTGATAGTGCTAGTCATGGTTTGAAAGCGGATGTAGTCAATGACTATACCAAGGCTTTGGCAATGGCGAAAGCACAACAAAAACCCATCTTAATTGACTTTACTGGATGGGCTTGTGTGAATTGTAGAAAAATGGAAGAGCAGGTATGGACAGATCCAGCCGTAAAAAACTTTATCCAAGAAAATTTCATTTTACTTTCCTTGTATGTAGACGATCGCGCTAATTTACCAGTAGCTGAACGTTTTGTTTACACGACACAAGGTGGACAACAAAAACAAATTAACACATTTGCAGATTTGTGGGCAACATTTGAAACCGAAAATTTCAATCAATCATCACAACCTTTGTATGTGGTATTGAGTCCAGACCAAGTATTGCAATCGAATCCAGTTGGTTATACGCCAGACATTCAACAATACCTTGAATGGCTAAAATGTAGCGCGAAGAAAAAATAACTACATTGTCATGCCGCGCTCATTCATCATCTTTCTTAAGTTGATTAAGCCGTAACGCATTCTTCCTAAAGCAGTGTTGATACTACAATTGGTTAAAGTGGCGATTTCTTTAAAACTAAAATTGGCATAGTGTCTTAGTACAATAATTTCTCTCTGTTCCTCTGGTAGCAAGTCCACTAATTCTTGAATATTTTTATGCGTTTGTGCACGGGTCATTTTATAATCGGCAGAATGATCGGTATGCTTAATCACTTCAAAAATATCTTGATCATCACTGGTTTTAATAACTGGTGTGCGTTTTACTTTTCTAAAATGGTCCACACAAAAATTATGAGATATTCTTAAAGCCCAAGGAAGAAACTTGCCTTCTTCGGCGTATTTTCTTTGCTTTAAGTTGTCTATGATTTTAATAAAAATTTCTTGGATTAAATCTTCTGCTAAATAGCTGTCTTTCACCATAAATAAAATGGTGTTGAAGATTTTTTCTTGGTAACGATCAATCAGGGCATCGAAAGCACGGGTATTGCCTCCTTGAAAAGATTGGATCAATTCGTTGTCTGTCAGTTCAACTACTTTGTTCATGTTTGTTTTTTATAGGTTGTTCTTAGGTCAGGTAGTAGGTGCTACCTCTGATTATGTAGGAAAATTACAAGCTTATTGTGCCCGATTCGTAGATGTGGGAAACAAGAATTTTGCTTCGAGGATATCCACATTGTATTATTTACAATAATATTAAGGTAGAACACAACCAAATAGGGCATGATGGTGTTATTTTTGTACTATGGCTGTAACTAAGAAAGGACTGGATAAAACGGAGCGAAACAATATCGAAGTGGTGGGTGCAAGGGTGCATAACCTAAAGAATGTATCGGTTGAATTTCCAAGAAACCAATTGATTGTGGTGACAGGGGTTTCTGGAAGCGGAAAGTCCTCCTTGACCATTGACACCCTTTTTGCAGAGGGCCAAAGACGTTACGCCGAAAGTTTATCCTCTTATGCCAGACAGTTTATGTCTAGAATGGGCAAGCCAGATGTGGATTATATCAAGGGATTGTGCCCTGCTATTGCCATCGAGCAAAAAGTAACTACGCGTACCCCAAGAAGTACCGTGGGGAGTATGACAGAGATATATGAGTACTTAAGGGTCTTATTTGCCAGGATCGGTAAAACCTATTCCCCAATTAGTGGCAAAGAGGTTAAAAAACAAGATGTACAAGATGTGTTGTCCTTTATCGAAAAAGGAAAGCAGGGCGATAAAATGGTCTTATTGGTTTTATTTAAACAGCATGCCAAAAGAGCTATGCAAGAGGAATTGAATATCCTCATGCAAAAAGGCTTTGCACGTATTTACTTGAGAGCACCTAAAACTGCACCAGCAATTGTAAGAATTGAAGACGCATTGAATTGGACTAAAAAGGAACTGCAACAACATACCAAAGACAAAGAAATTTATATTTTAATTGATCGTGTGGTGGTGAAAACATTTGAAGAGGATGATATCCATCGATTGACAGACTCTATTGGCACTGCATTTTATGAAGGAGAAGGGATTGTTTGGGTAGAGCAGAATGAAAACACTTTAGTAAGCTTTAATAATAAATTCACTTTGGACGGTATTGAATTTGATGAGCCAAGTCCAAATTTATTTTCTTTCAATAATCCATATGGTGCATGTCCTACCTGCGAAGGCTATAGCCAAGTATTGGGGATCGATGCCAACTTAGTGATACCGAACCCACATTTGTCCGTGTATGATGGTGCTGTGGCGCCATGGAAGGGCGAAAAACTTTCTTGGTGGAAGGATCAATTTGTGAAGGAGGCAGGGAAGGAAGGATTTCCAATACATCAACCCATCCTAAAATTAACCAAGGCTCAATTACAACAGCTTTGGAAAGGCGTTGGCAAAGCTTATGGCATTGATGATTTCTTTAAGGATGTAGAAGCGCATTTATATAAAGTTCAGTTTCGAGTTTTATTAAGTAGGTATCGTGGCCGAACAGATTGTCCGGATTGTCAGGGATACAGATTACGTAAGGAAGCATTGTATGTAAAAATTGCAGATCAACATATTGGACAATTGTGCGCTTTGCCAGTGCAAGATTTACAAGTTTGGTTTAAGCAATTAAAATTAAACCCAACAGATACAGTGATTGCCAAGCGTGTATTAATGGAAATTGAACAACGCATTCAAACATTGATGGATGTGGGGTTGGGCTATTTAACCTTAAGTCGTTTGGCGAATAGTTTAAGTGGAGGAGAGAGCCAGCGTATACAGTTAACAAGGTGCTTGGGGAGTAATTTAACCAACTCCTTATATATTTTGGATGAGCCCTCTATTGGATTGCATTCAAGAGATACAGAGCGATTGATTAAAGTATTACAAAATTTAAGAGACCTTGGTAATACAGTGGTGGTGGTAGAACACGATGAACAAATCATGCGCGAAGCAGATTATATTATTGATATGGGTCCTTTAGCTGCGCATTTAGGCGGAGAAGTTGTTGCAGTAGGTAATGCAGAGAAGTTGATGAAAGATAAAAATAGTTTAACTGGAAAATATTTGAACGGCACATTGTCTATTCCAATTCCTGCAAAAACAAGATCTGCAAAACACACCATCCAATTAGAAGGTGCTTTCTTGCATAATTTAAAAAACATTGATGTGCAATTTCCATTGCAATGTTTGACTGTGGTGTCTGGCGTGAGTGGCAGTGGCAAAACAACTTTAGTGAAGCAGGTTTTGTATAATGCATTGCTAGATGCAAAACAATTACCAACCGAAATGAAGGGTGGATTCAGTGCCATTAAAGGGGACTTGCATTTGTTTGATCAAATAGAAATGGTAGATCAAAATCCAATTGGTAAATCGTCAAGAAGCAATCCTGTGACCTATATCAAAGCATACGATGCAATAAGAGATGTATATTCAAAACAAGCATTATCAAAAATAAGGGGCTTCTTACCAAAGCATTTTTCATTCAATGTGGATGGCGGAAGATGTGATACTTGTAAAGGAGAAGGAGAACAATTGGTAGAGATGCAGTTCTTGGCCGATGTGCATTTAGTATGTGAGGATTGCGGGGGAAAAAGATTTAAAGAAGCAGTTTTAGAAGTACAGTATAAAGGAAAAAGTATCCACGATGTATTAGAGATGAGTGTGGATGAAGCCATTGCATTTTTTAGCGAAGAAAAAAATATTGTCTTAGCAATAAGTCCATTACAAGAAGTCGGGTTGGGTTATGTGAAGCTAGGACAAAGTAGTAGCACCCTAAGTGGAGGCGAAGCCCAAAGAGTTAAGCTAGCTAGTTTCTTAGGCAAAGGCAAAGCAAGCAGTAAGATGTTATTCATATTTGACGAGCCAACCACGGGTTTGCATTTTCATGATATCCATAAATTATTAAAAGCATTTAATGCTTTAATAGATCAAGGGCACTCCTTGATTGTTGTGGAGCACAATACCGATATCATTAAGTCGGCAGACTGGGTGATTGACATGGGCCCAGAAGCAGGCATCAATGGAGGCAATGTGGTTTATGCCGGCGTTCCGACAGGCTTGGCTAAATGCAAAGCCTCTCAAACCGGTAGGTACTTAGGCTAAATTCTATGTAACTTATTTAAAATCAATGAATTAGGAAAATTTATTTTGCTAGTTTGAATTTTCTTTTATTATTTTTGTTGTAACTAAAAAATAGTTGCAATTTTGTATGACAAAGAAAGATAAACTACTAGAAAGGTTTTTTGCACAGCCGAAGGACTTTACTTACAATGAATTAAGGACTATGTTAAATGGATTAGGTTACAAAGAATACCATTTAGGAAAAACATCTGGATCTAGAGTATTATTTTATAATGAAAAAACAGGGCATGAATTTAAAATTCACAAACCACATCCAGGAAATATTATTAAAACTTATTTGATGAAGTATATCTATGAACAAATAAAAGAAAACATTTTATGAAAAATACATTAGCCTACAAAGGCTTTATTGGATCTGTTAATTTTAGTAATGAGGATCAAGTTTTATTTGGTAAAATTGAAGGGATAAATGATTTGGTTACTTATGAATCAACTGAAGTAGGTGATTTAATTAAACAGTTTAAGATTTCAGTAGATGAATATATTGAGTCTTGTAAGCAGTTTAAAAAACCTTTATTAAAAAGTTTTAAAGGGTCTTTTAATGTCCGTGTGAAGCCTGAAATACACCAAAAGGCGGCTATGCTCGCAACCATGAAAGGAATTAGCTTAAATCAATTGGTACAAAAAGCTATTGAGAATGAATTAGAAGTGGCTTAATTAAAAAATTTCATATTTTTTTGGCTAACTAAGAAATTAGTTATAAAGCCAAAAAGTACCATATGAAGAAATTAACACAAGCCGAAGAACAAATCATGCAAGCCCTTTGGTCCTTGGATCAAGGCGGATATATCAAAGATATTTTGGAAGCATTGGATGCGCCAAAGCCACATCACAATACGGTGGCAACCTTACTTAAAATTTTAGTAGAAAAGGAGTTTGTTGGGATTCAAAATCCCAATAGGAATAATTTTTACCATCCATTGGTGAGTAAATCTGCCTATTCAGGTAAAAGAATTGAAGGTTTGACCGAAAATTATTTCGAAGGTTCTTATGCCAATGTGGTGTCCTTTTTGGTAGATAAAAAACAAATGTCCATCGAGGATTTGGAATTGCTTTTACAACAACTTAAAAAC
>CAMCQV010000008.1 GCA_945877085.1 Chitinophaga pinensis | reverse complement strand
ACCTCCGCCGTGACAGGGCGGCATTCTAACCAACTGAACTACCGATCCAAGAACTCCGTATCTAGTTTCCTATTTCCGGGTTGCAAAGATAAGGGTAAAGAAGTTTTTTAAACAAATCTTTTATTAAAAAAGGTTGTATTATTTTTACAGCCTAATTCAAGCTTATGCCAGCATATCCAAATAGACAGTTTCTAGAATTTGAGCAGCCAATTAAGGACCTATATGAACAAATTGATGCAACTAAGAAATTGGCCGAAAAGAACCCTAAGATTGATTTATCTGCAACGGTAGCGCAGTTAGAAAAATCTATCGTGGATAAGCGAAAAGCAATCACAGAAAGCTTATCCCCATGGCAACGTGTGCAATTGAGCCGTCATCCAGACAGACCCTATACCTTAAAATATATCCATTTAATGTGCGATCAATTCATCGAATTACATGGTGACCGAAATGTAAAGGATGACAAAGCCATGGTGGGTGGTTTTACAGAATTCAATGGGCAAACGGTGATGATGATTGGTCAACAAAAGGGGAGCAATACCAAGGCTAGACAGATGCGTAATTTTGGGATGGCGAACCCAGAAGGGTACAGAAAAGCCCTTAGATTGATGAAATTGGCCGAAAAGTTCGATAAACCTGTGGTTTGCTTAATAGATACTCCGGGAGCATTTCCAGGGCTAGAAGCGGAGGAAAGAGGCCAAGGAGAGGCCATTGCGCGCAATATTTATGAAATGATTCGTTTAAAAGTGCCAATTGTGATTGTGATCATTGGAGAAGGTGCGAGCGGGGGCGCTTTAGGGATAGGTGTGGGAGACAAAACTTTGATGATGGAAAACACTTGGTATACCGTGATTTCTCCAGAAAGTTGCAGCTCTATTTTATGGAGAAGCTGGGATAAAAAAGAATTGGCTGCAGAGCAATTGAAATTGACTGCAAATGATATGAAAGGTTTTGGTTTGGTAGATGAGATTGTGCAAGAACCATTGGGTGGGGCACATTGGGATTATGAAGCCGCAGCCGAGATGCTCAAAAAACAAATTATTAAAGCCTTGGATGAGGTGAAGGATATTGACCCTGCTAAAAGAGTCGAAAATAGAATCGAAAAATACAGCAAGATGGGCTTCTGGGAAGAGGCTTAATTCAGTTTTTGTTTAATCGCTTGTAATTTCATCAATGCTTCCACAGGGGTAAGGTTGTTGATGTCAATGCTATCTAATTCTTTACGGATGGATTCAAAAGTTTCTGTATGTGCATCAAATATGGACAGTTGAAATTTTTCTGTTGTTGCTTGCACCATTGGACTAGCTTTTTGATGTTCCTTATTTTTTAATTCCATTTCATGTAAAATCGTGTTGGCGCGATCCACTAATTCATTGGGCATGCCTGCCATCTTTGCCACATGAATACCAAAACTATGGGTACTTCCACCTTTAGCTAACTTTCGTAAAAAGATTATTTTATTGCCCACTTCTTTATGTGTGACATGATAGTTATGGACACGCGTTAATTGTCCTTCTAAATCATTCAACTCATGGTAATGTGTTGCAAATAAGGTTTTAGGCCGATGCGCAGATTTTTGTAAGTATTCTACAATACTCCATGCAATAGAGATACCATCATAGGTGGATGTACCTCGGCCAATTTCATCTAATAAAATTAAACTTCTGGCACTCAGGTTATTTAAAATACTTGCAGTTTCAATCATCTCTACCATAAACGTAGACTCACCCGCATTTAAATTATCACTCGCACCCACACGTGTAAATATTTTATCTGTCAATGGGATAGACGCAGCTGTAGCTGGAACAAAGGAGCCCATATGCGCCATCAAAGTAATTAAGGCGGTTTGTCTCAGTACCGCACTCTTGCCGCTCATATTGGGCCCTGTAAGCACAATGATTTGTTGGTCATTAGGATCCAATAAAGTATCATTAGCAATATAAGGTGTATCAATTGCTAGGGTTTGTTCTATCACGGGATGTCTTCCATCGGTGATGGATAATACACCATCATCCGTCATTGTCGGTTGACAATATTTATTTTGCTTAGCGATGTGTGCAAAACATAATAAACAATCAATCACACCCACAAACTGACCATTGGTTTGTATGGCATTCAGATCGCTTAAAATAAGGTCTAATAAATGTTGGTACAACTGTTGTTCTAAAGCGAAAATTTTATCCTCAGCGCCTAATATTTTTTCTTCGTATTCTTTTAGTTCAGGGGTGATATATCTTTCTGCAGTGGTTAATGTTTGTTTACGAATCCAATCAGCAGGTACTTTATTTTTATGTACATGGGTGACTTCTAAATAATATCCATACACATTATTATAACCAATTTTTAAGGAACTAATACCAGTGCGTTCTGCTTCTTTATTTTGTAATTGAGTGAGGTATTCCTTGCCACCACTTGATATATTTCTTAATTCATCTAAACTTGGGTCAACGCCATTTTTTATAAATCCTCCTTTCATGATGGTTGTAGGAGGCTGCTCCATAATATAGTATTGAATGGCTTCGATGGTCTTTTGACAAACCACTAAATTTTCGGCAAGCGTCTTTAAATAGGTATTCGTACTTGGAGTTAAATTTGCTTTAATCTCAGCTACTGCAGTTAAAGATTTTTCTAATTGCACCAATTCTCTTGGTTGTATTTTTCGACTTGCTAATTTACTCGTTAATCTTTCTAAGTCGCCACATGATTCAATGGTTTCATGTAGCATATGGGCTGACTCAGTTGCTTCCAAAAAATAAGCGACTGCACTGAGTCTTTGATTAATTTGTTCCAATGATTGCAAAGGGAAAATCAACCATCGCTTTAATAACCTTGCACCCATTGGACTTTTAGTGGCATCAATGATATCAATCAAACCTTTTTGTCCTGCTCCGTTGCCAATCAGTTCTAAATTACGAATGGTGAATTTATCCATCCATAAAATTTCATTACGATCGATACGACCAATGGTATGGATATGTTGTAAGTGAGGATGTTCCGTTTCTTTTAAATAATGCAGGATTGCGCCCGCAGCAATAATGCCAAATTTTTGGGATTCAATCCCGAATCCTTTTAAGCTCTGTGTCTGAAATTGTTTTAATAAAAGTTCAGTGCCAAATGCTTCATCAAAAATCCAGCTATCTAAACCATAATTATAAAACCCTGTGCCAAATTGTTCTTTTAATGCATTTTGGTAATTTTTAGGATAAAGGATTTCAGCTGGTTGTAAACTTTGCAATAATTTATCCAAGTATTCTACATTGCCTTCTGCAATTAAGAACTCGCCAGTAGTGATATCTAAAAAGGCAATACCACCATTGTCATTTTCTACAAATAAAGCAGCTAAAAAATTATTTTGTTTATGCTCCAACAATTTATCGTTGGTGGCAATCCCAGGTGTCAACATATCCGTCACACCTCTTTTCACAATGCCCTTGACTGTTTTTGGATCTTCTAATTGATCGCATATGGCAACACGATGTCCCGCTTTAACCAATTTATGTAAATATGTATCCAGTGAATGATGGGGGAAACCAGCTAGTTCACTTGAGGAGGCGGAGCCATTGTTTCTTTTGGTTAATGTGATGCCTAACACCTTAGAGGCAATCACCGCATCTTCTCCAAATGTCTCATAAAAATCACCCACTCTAAAGAGTAAAATTGCATCTGGGTATTTTTGTTTAATAGCCCGATGCTGTTGCATTAGAGGTGTTTCTGAACTTGATTTTGACATGGGTGACAAACCTACATAATTTTTTAATATTTGAAAAGCTTACTTTTGCACTATGCGTAAATTAAGCATGGAGGAATTGGGGAGAAAGTCGGTCGAAGACTTTAAACTAGCAGACAAAAAGCCGCTGGTGGTTGTGTTGGACAATATCCGTAGCATGCACAATGTGGGCAGTGTATTTAGAACAGCAGATGCATTTTTAATCAGTGGTATTTGTCTATGTGGCTTCACGCCACAGCCACCGCACCGTGATATCCATAAAACAGCATTAGGGGCCACAGATTCAGTGGATTGGTTGTATTATGAAAATACGGTTGATGCTGTTTTGGCTTTAAAAGAAAGAGGCTATAAAGTGCTTGCAATTGAACAAACAGAGGGTAGCATCATGCTGGATCAATATGTAGATAAGCATTTACCAACAGCATTTGTATTTGGTAATGAAGTTGACGGGGTAAGTGATGAAGTGATTCAAGTATGCGATGGGGTGATTGAAATACCACAATGGGGGATGAAACATTCATTGAATATTTCGGTTGCTGCAGCTGTTGTATTGTGGGAGTTTGTAAGAAAATTAAATTAGTTTTTTAAAGTGTAATATTTTTGTTCAATTATAAACATGAGTACAGTTAAAAATTATTTGAGTTTAGTGAAGTTTTCACATACCATTTTCGCAATGCCATTTGCGTTGATTGGTTTTGTGTTTGGCATCGCTGCTTTAAAAAATAACAATATCAATCTACAAACCAATGAGATGGTCATTCGTTTTTGCTTGGTGCTAGTTTGTATGATCACGGCTAGGTCTGCAGCCATGGGATTCAATCGTTATTTAGATCGTTATTTTGATCAATTGAATCCAAGAACAGCTATACGCGAAATTCCTGCTGGTATTATTAAAGCCGAAAAAGCGTTGGGTTTTGTAATTGCGAATGCATTGATTTTCATCATCGCTACTTATTTTATCAATCCAATTTGTTTTTACCTTTCACCAGTTGCCTTATTTGTGATTTTATTTTACAGTTATACAAAACGTTTTACGTATTTATGTCATTTGGTTTTAGGTGTAGGACTCTCCTTAGCACCTATTGGCGCTTATTTAGCAGTAACTGGTGTATTTAATATTGTACCCTTATTGTTTTCTTTTGCAGTGGTATTTTGGGTAAGTGGTTTTGATGTTATTTATGCCTTGCAAGACATTGAGTTTGATCAATCACAGCAACTTTACTCCATCCCAAGTTATTGGGGTTTAAGTAAAGCATTAAATATTGCAAGAGGCTTGCATGTAATTTCTGCTTGTTTTATAATTGCGGCTTATTTTATCGGAGACTTTCACCTTATTTATCTTGCAGGCGCCATGGTGTTTGTGGGGATGTTAATATACCAGCACAGTATCGTTAAGCCAAATGATTTGAGTAAGGTAAACATCGCTTTTATGACCGCAAATGGCATAGCAAGTATTGTCTTTAGTATCTTTGTGATTACAGGAATTATTTTATCCATTTAATTTAAATCAATTGGCAAGAATCATTTGTATAGATTACGGGGGAAAGCGATGCGGATTGGCAGTGACTGATCCCTTTCAAATGATTGCGACTTCGCTTGTCACTGTGGACACTAAAAGTTTATATGTATTTTTAACGGACTATATTGCCAAAGAACCTGTTGAATTAATTTTAATAGGGGAACCTTTGAATTTAGATGCATCTCCTACACATGCTACGCCTTTAGTTAAAAAAGCAATTTTTGAATTAACCGAAAAGTTCCCCAATATCCCCATTCAAACGGTGGATGAGCGCTTTAGTTCAAAAACAGCCGTGAGGGCCATGGTAGAAATGGGGATGAAGAAAAAAGACCGTCAGGTGAAGCAGAATGTAGACCTAATTGCTGCAACCATCCTCCTTCAGGAATACTTGAATAACAAGGACCTAATGTCTTAATGGAACTCGAATCTATTTACGACCTATTTATTGTAACTTTGCACCCATAATTGAACTTATATGACCTTACCAATTGTAGCCTATGGTGCTGCCGTTTTAAGAAAAGTGAGTGAGCCAATCAATGCGGATTATCCCAATTTGACCAAGCTGATCGAAGATATGTGGGAAACCATGTACGACAGTAATGGGGTAGGCTTAGCCGCACCTCAGATCAATCGTGCCATTCGGTTGTTTGTAATGGATAGCCAACAAATATTTGAGAATGCCGAACCAGGGGATGCAGCTTATCCAGATGCACCAGGTATCAAAGCGGTTTTTATCAATGCTCAAATCCTTGAATTAAGTGGCAATGAATGGGTTTACAACGAAGGTTGTTTGAGTATCCCAAAAATTAGAGAAGATGTTTCAAGACACGAGAAAGTGACATTGAAATACATGGATGAAAATTTTGTTGAACATACAGCTACTTTTGATGGCATGACTGCGCGTATCATTTTACATGAGTATGATCATATTGAGGGTAAATTATTCATTGATTATATTAAGCCACTCCGAAAAAAAATGTTACAGGGCAAATTGAATGACATTCATAAAGGCAAAGTAAGAGTAGATTACAAAATGACTCAAATTAAATAAGCATGCGTTCAATTCTATTCATAATGTGTATGTCCCTTGCAGGCCAATCTTTGGCACAGGATACAACATTGAATATAGAAAATCAGACTTTTACATTAGCAGACGCAATTGTTAGAAATAATTTTGAGTATAAAGATATTTTAGCAAGAATTAAGCGAGATACCAGTTTTTATAAAGCCTTTAAAACCTTAAGGACAATAGGATACAGCTCGTTCAATCACATAGAGATGTATGATAAGAACCAAAAGATGGAAGCATCTTTGGATAGTCGTACCCGTCAAAATAGAATAGGGGATTGTAGAACAATGGATGTCATTGAAGAAAAAACATTTGGAAAGTTAAGAGACAGTAAAGGGGAATACAATTATGTGACACCTTCTTTATACGCAAGTTTATTTTTTACAAAAGGAAAAATATGTGGTGAAACCAATATAGTAAAAGGTAAAAAAAGAACCATTCAAGGTTCCGGTATTGAAAAAGCAAAAGAACAATTGAAGATGTTGTTTTTCAATCCAGGCGAAAAAATTCCTGGTATACCAATGATTGGAAATAAATTAGATTTATACGACGATAACGCACATGAGTTATATACCTACAGACTAGATTATGTAGACTACCATGGTAAATTGGCTTATGTATTTGAGATTAAGCCTAAAGAGGATCTTGGATTTTTTGCAAAAGACAGGGTGGTGGTAGATCAAATGATTACTTGGTTTAATCCAAGCACATTGGAAGTATTAGGCCGTAATTACTCATTGAGCTACAAAGCAGGTGTGTATGATTTTAATGTACAAATGGAGGTAGAAATGACCTACACAAAGAATGGTCTTTTAGTTCCTAAAATATTAAGGTATAAGGGAGATTGGGATGTGGTATTTAAAAAGAGAGAGCGTGGACTTTTTACAGCTACACTATTTGATTTTAAAGTAGGGGAATAATTAGTGTTTCAAAAAGCTTCCTTCAATATATTTTACAACTTCAATTAAGCTTCCGGTTTCTTTAAACACTTTCAATTGTCTATCTGCGCCAGTGCCATTGGTAAAAATGTCTTGTACTTTTTCAATATGTTTCCTGCTTCCTAAATCATCTACCACGCCGTCTACAAATTCAAGTAATTCATCAATCAACTCCTTTACAGGCACTTCTTTTTCTTTCCCAAAGTCAATCAATAATCCATCAATGCCATAGCGGCTTGCACGCCATTTATTTTCATTAATCAATGCACGTTGGTAATTGATAAAATTGATGTTCTGCCTTCTGAGGGTATAAATCTTAGCACATAAAGCTTGGAATAATGCAGCGATCGTGGCTGTTTCTTGCACAGTCATAGGTACATCGCAAATTCTAAATTCGATGGTGTTATAAACTGGGTGTACCCTTAAATCCCACCATATTTTTTTAGCATTATCGATACAATTGGTTTTGATCAACAATTGGATAAAACTTTCGTAGGCTTCGATGCTTTCAAAATAGTCTGGGATACCTGTTCTTGGGAATTTATCAAAAATTTTAGATCGGTAAGATTTATAGCCTGTATTACTTGATTCCCAAAAAGGGGAGTTGGTGCTTAGTGCATAAATATGCGGCAGAAAATACCTAGCTGTATTGGCTATATGAATGGCCATTCGGCGATCTTCCATTCCAATGTGTACATGTAGTCCAAAAATCAAATTACTCCTTGCAGCTTGCTGTAATTCGTTTAAAAGCGCTTGATACCTGCTTTGGTCCGAGATCAATTGGGTTTCCCATAAACTAAAAGGGTGGGTACCCGATGCACCAATACTATATCCTAATTCATTTGCGATGGAAGATACAGATGTTCTTAGTTCAAATATTTCTTGATATGCAGCTTCTACATCCTGACAAATACCCGTTCCAACTTCGACCACAGCCTGGTGCATTTCGGCCTTGATCTTATCTTTAAATACTTTCTCTCCCTCATTGACAATAGCTTGCTGATGGCTCTTTAATTCCTTGGAAGCAGGGTCTAATACCATGTACTCTTCCTCAATACCAATTGTAAACTGTGTTAAATTTTGGCCCATACACCCTGAAATTACAAATAATTTTAAGATGTCACACTATACAATTCAAAAAAAAATGCCCTCCAAATTGGAGGGCATTTATATAAGTCCACATTGGATCTTTAATTTGTTCCATTAAAACTTGAAACGTAAACCTAATTGGCTTACCCAACGAGCACTATAACTTGGTGCAGTGCTTGAACTGATACCCCAAGGGGTGTTGTCTCTTACTGGAGCGAAGCTATAGCTAGGTACAGTTGAACCTGTTGCACCTTGATAACGTAATAAAGAATATTGGTCGTTTGATAAGAAATATGTTCTACCCCAATTTCTATTCAACATATTAGTGAAGTTGAACACATCATATGTTAATTGGAATTGGTATTTTTTATTATATACTTTTACATTGAAGTCCTGTACAAATTTCACGTCAATGATATTTGTAAAAGGTAATCTAGCACCATTTCTTTCGGCATATTTACCTCTATTTTTACTTAAGTAATTGTCTTTAGCAATATAGTCTTCCAAAGCAGCTGCTTGTTGCGCTGCAGATAATGGGAAAGTACTATTGCTTATAAAAGTCATTGCCTTAATTTGGTCAGCAGTAGGGATAAAGATTAAATCATTTGTTTCAGTTGTACCTTGATCTCTTACAGGACCGTTTGAATAGGTATAACTAAATGGATTACCTGATTGTCCGTTGTATACTAAACTAATGGTAGAGGCTAAAGCACCTTTTGCATAGGTGAATTTCTTAGCAATAAACGCACTTACTCTATGACCAAGGTCAAAGTCTGATCTTGATCTCTGAACATCATTTCTACCATTTACAGTCTCCATAAATCTCCATTGAGAGTTATTTTGACTAGAAGTTGGTTCATGTGTTACAAAAGAAGATCCATAAGTATAAAATGCATTGAAAGAGAATCCGTCTGACCAAGCTTTGTCAATTGAAGCTGTAAAGTTATATGCATATCCAGAACGACGGTAATAAGGTTGGTTCTCTAACAAGAACACACCGGTGTAAGGGTTAGATCCTGCAGTAATACCTGAACCAGCTGGGTAACCAATACGCTTTAAGTCATAGATAAGTCTATTATCAGGTCCAGATAATCTACCAATTGGTTTGTTGATATCTAATCTTCTGTAATAGATTTCATTGATATTTTTACTCAAACTTCCTTCCACTGTGATAGACCAATTGTCTTTCAATTTCTTATCAATTGCCAAAGAAGCTCTAATGATTTTAGGTAATCTGAAATCTGTAGAAACTAAGTCCATCTGACCTTTTGCAGCAGCGGTACTTAAACCTAAATCGGCAGCAGTATATTGACCCAACGGATTAGGTCTAAATTTAATACCATATTTAGCAATATCAGATGCTGTGAAAATTGATAGACCACCCACTGATTGACCGTTGTTATTGAATACACCACCAGGCCATACTAATGGAACACGTCCAGTGAACATACCCAATCCTCCACGGAATGTGATATTTTCTTCTGGCATCTTATATGTAAATCCAACTCTTGGTGAGATGGATATTTTTGGATCAGGAATTGATCCAGATCTTGCACCGTTAAAATCATACAATCTAACGGTGTTGAAGTTAAAATACGCGTCTTCTAATGGAGTAGATAAGAATTTTGTATAATCAGCTCTAATACCATAGTTTACAGTTAAGTTATCAGAGTATCTTATTTCATCATTGATGAAAGCACTTCCTCTGCCTGTATAAAAACTAGCAGCCGCTTTGGTATTATCTCCAGTTGTTTGGTCTAATAATGAGAAAGATCGATCATAGCGTCTAGGAGCTTTTTCAGTTAAGAAATCACTTAAAGAATTAAATTGGTATGAACCAAAGTTTTGACGAATGAATACGTTGTAAGATTTGCTCAACTCGTAATCCACACCCACTGTAAATGCATGCTTATTCACATTGAATTTGTAAAAATCTAAGAAATTCCAGTTGGTTTGCTTTAATAGATTGGCTGTAGAAAATTCTTCAGAACCAAATACAATCGAACCTGCAGCCCCATCAAAAATAGTAACACGTGGAAATTTGTCACCAATTGGATTTCTATCATCATTCACATCTGTGAAAGTAAATAACATTTTATTGCTAGAGCCATTTTTAAATGCTGTTTTCAATTCAGCAGACAATGAATTGGTTTTATTAGGATACAAAACACCATTGTTGTAGAAGTTAACCCTAGTAGAACTAGATGCAGAAGTTGCATAAGTATTTGTCTCGTTGTAACGATATGATAAACTAAACTTGTTCATTGAATTGATATTCCAGTCAATTTTAGTCGCCAATCTTTTTGCACTTGTAGAAGCAGCATTGTCTTGGTAACCACCTACATCATATCCGTACTTTGTTTTTACAAAATCAACTAATTTATCAATATCTGCTTTTCCGCTTGCACCTCTGTAACCGCTGATATCAAAAGGTTGTGGTCTTTCGTTCTCAATAGATTCAAAGTTAACAAAGTAGAATAATTTATTTTTAACAAGGGCTCCACCAACACTTCCACCAACTGTTCTAGCTGTGAAAGGATTCAATTTAGTTGCTAATTCTTTAGCGCCTGTAGGTGTTTTACCCGTTAAGTTTTGATTTTGTGTGAATGAGTAAACTGTTCCAGATGTTTTGTTTGTTCCACCTTTTGTTGTTGCATTGATACCACCACCAGTAAAGTTACCGATAGACGCATCAAAAGGAGAAACCATTACTTGGAATTGATCTACCGCATCGATTGAAATTGGTCCAACACCTGTTTGTCCACCATTGGTACCACTTGCACTCAAACCAAATTGGTCATTGTTTACAGCACCATCAATGTATAAAGAGTTAAAACGGTTATTTTGACCAGCAATAGATACACCAGCTAGGTCACCATTACCGCCAACGAATTTTGCTGTTGGTGTAAAACGTAAGAAATCTTGAACGTTTCTTCCTACAGTAGGTAAGTTGTCTAATTTATCACGACCGATGATGGTTTGAGTACCACCTCTAACTGATAAATCTGAACCTCTCTTTGTAGTAGATACAGTGACATCTTTTAATTTGTCAATTTTAGAAGATAAGATGATATCTAATCTTACCGCATCACCTAATGCCACATAGATTTCTTCTCTCTTTTCTGATTGATAGTTTACATAAGATATAGTTACGGCATATGGTCCACCTGGCTGCACGTTACTTACATCAAAAAAACCAGTCTTTCTTGTTTGTGCATTATACACTGTTCCTGTAGGTACATGTAACACAGAAATTGTTGCACCGACAAGGACTTCACCATTGTCAGCTTTTACAGATCCACTAATACTACCAGTGGTGTTTTGAGCAAATGTCAAAGCTGGCAAAAGCAGCATGGCGATTGTAAACTGTAGTAATTTTTTACTAAGCATATTTGTTGTTTTAATTAGTATTGCAAAGAAACTAATATTCCTTCAATCAATTTGTGTTTTTATTAACAATTTACAATAATTTAATATTCCAATAGATTATATATTATTAAAATTATTTATATATGATAAATAATTAATTTTGAGCCAATTTGTTGATCTTTATAATCAATCCTATCGATGGTAGGAGTTTTCGGTCTCATTTTCACGCTCTTTATCGTAGGCCTTAATGATTGCTTTCACCAATTTATGACGCACCACATCCTCCTCGTCTAATTGAATATGCGCAATGCCTTCGATATTTTGTAAAATTCTGACTGCTTTCTCTAATCCACTCTTTTGATTGCGTGGTAAATCTACCTGAGTAGGGTCACCTGTGATGATGGCTTTTGCATTGGCCCCAATACGTGTTAAAAACATTTTTATTTGTAAATCGTTTGCGTTTTGTGATTCATCTAAAATAATAAATGCATTGTCCAAAGTTCGTCCACGCATGTATGCAAGTGGTGCAATTTCGATTGTTCTAGAGGACATATAATACGCTAATTTATCCGCAGGGATCATGTCGTCTAATGCATCGTATAAAGGTCTTAAGTAAGGGTCTATTTTTTCTTTCAAATCACCAGGTAGAAAACCTAAATTTTCTCCAGCCTCTACAGCGGGTCTTGTAAGAATTATTTTTTTAACCAATTTGTTTTTTAAAGCACGAACGGCTAATGCAACAGCAGTATAAGTTTTACCAGTACCTGCTGGTCCAATAGCAAATACAATATCATTTTTGTCTGCCGATGTGACCATCTTTTTTTGATTAGCAGTTCTGGCTCTAACTGTTTTTCCATTAGGACCAAGCACTAATATTTCGTTTGGATTTTGGTCTATAAAATTATCAATAACTTCGGCGTCATCTCCGCCTAAAATTTGTTCAAAATAATTTTCACTTAAATGCCCATTGCGTTCCATGTATTGAATGACCAATTCAATTTTTTCTTTTGCGATATCAATTTGTTCTGGTGCACCACTTAATTTGATTTGAGTGCCACGTGATAAAATTTTAAGAAGGGGGAATTTCTTTTTTAAGAGATCAAATTTATTATTGTTAACACCAAAAAAATCAATTGGATTAACAGATTCTAGGTTGATGATGGTTTCAGTCAATGTAGTAGGTTTTATGGGTTAAGAAGATGGGTTATATCTATCTAACACAATTTAACATACACAAGTTCACAAACAAGTCAAACATTTGCACACAATGTGGATTACTGCCTAAGCTAATTTGGGCTTAACAATTTCTTAAACTTGCAATCATTTGAATAGGGTCGGTTGCTTTAAAAACCGTGGTGCCAGCGACCAAAACATCTGCGCCAGCCGCAACCAATGCAGCAGCATTTTCTAATGTCACACCACCATCAATTTCTATTAATGTAGTTGCCTTATGTTGTAAAATTAATTGCTTTAAAGCTTTTACTTTTTCGTAAGTGTGTGGGATAAATTTTTGTCCACCAAAACCAGGATTCACACTCATAATACAAACCACATCAATCTCAAAAATAAGGTCTTTCAATACATCAATAGGTGTGTGTGGATTCAATGCCACACCAGCTTTCATGCCATGTGCTTTAATTTGTTGTAAGGTGCTATGTAAGTGAGGACAAGCTTCGTAATGCACTGTTAAAATAGTTGCACCAGCTTGTTTAAATGCATTGATATATTTTTCTGGTTGTACAATCATTAAATGCACATCCATCTCCTTGGTTGTTGTCTTTTTTATTTGTTCTATGATGGGTAAACCATAACTAATATTCGGAACAAACACACCATCCATTACATCCAAATGAAACCATTCAGCTTCAGAAGCATTGAGCATCGAACATGCTTTTCCTAGTTCTAAAAAATCGGCAGCTAAAAGAGAGGGAGCAATAATGGTCATAACTTGTATTTTTTCAAAGTTCTTACTTTTTTAGGGAACTGTCATTTTTTCGTCAAAAAAAATTCCCATTTACTCGTTTCTTGAAGTTTGGATCCTTGTCTTTGATGATTAAGGTTATTTTTGCGGCCAATTCAAAACCTATGAAAAAATTCATTAGCATCCTGTTTACTTTATTTTTAAGCGTGAACCTAATGGCCCAATTAGATACTGTTCAGTTTGAAGGGGAGACCCATTTTAAAAATATACAACAATTGACATTTGGAGGAGACAATGCAGAAGCCTATTGGAGCTTCGATAGTAAGCGAATTGTTTTTCAAAAAACAAATCCTAAAGAAGGGATTGTATGTGATCAAATTTTCATGGGCAATCTGCCTTTGAATCAGGTGGATCCATTTAAATATAAATTAGTAAGCACTGGAAAGGGCAGGACAACTTGTGCTTATTTTATGAAAGACGGGAAACATATTATTTATGCATCCACACACGAAGGGAGTACAGATTGTCCACCGCCTGTAGATCGCGCAAAATATGGTAACAAATACATTTGGCCTTTGTATAATACCTATGACATTTTTATGGCTGACACCAATGGCAACGTGTTAAAAAAACTAACCACTGCAAAAGGGTATGATGCAGAAGCAACCTTATCTTATGACGGGAAGAAAATGATTTATTGTAGTGACAAGGACGGTGATTTAGATTTATATGTGATGGATATAGTATCTGGAAAAGAAAAAAAGGTCACCAATACATTAGGTTATGATGGGGGTGCTTGGTTTAGTCCAGATGGTAAAAAAATTGTTTGGAGAGCGAGTCGTCCAAAAACTGCAGCAGAAATTGCAGAATATAATAGCCTTTTGAAAGAAGGTTTGGTTGCGCCAACCAATATGGAAGTATTTGTTGCCAATGCGGATGGGTCGGATGCAAAGCAAATTACCAACTTAGGACAAGCCAATTGGGCACCTAATTTCACGCCAGACGGCAAGCAGATCATCTTTTGTAGTAATCATGAGTACAAGAGAGGCTTCCCTTTTAATATGTATCTAATCAACCTAGATGGTTCTGACCTAGTTAAGATAAGTAGAGATAAAGGTTTCGATGCTTTCCCTATGTTTAGCCCTGACGGTAAAAAAATCATATTTGCCTCCAACAGAAACAATAAAGGTACTAGAGATACTAATTTATTTGTGGCGGACTGGGTCTATTAACAAGAATAATTAGAATAGTTGTATTTTAGCAAAAATCTAAAATCAATTGACTATGGAAACAGGTTTATTACATTTACATAACCTATTAAGATGGGTGGTATTGATTGCAATTGTATTCGCAATTGTTCAATTAATACTTAAGAAAGATGCTTTAAAAGCAAGTAAAGTATTGTTAATCAGTGCCCATAGTACTTTAGTCTTAGGATTGTATCAGTACTTTTTTGGTCCTGTTGGCTTCTTTTTCATCAAAACCATGGGTATGGCCGAAGTCATGAAGGACAAACTGCTTAGATTCTGGGCAGTGGAGCATATTTTCACCATGCTTATTGCGATTATTTTAATTACCATTGGACATGTCAAGTACAAAAAAGGGGGCGCTCCAAAGACCACTTTAATTTTATATATCATTGCCTTATTGTTAATTTTTGCAGCGATCCCATGGCCGTTTAGAAGTGGAATAGCAAGACCTTTGTATCCAGGAGGATAATTAATATAACATATTGATTTTCATTATAAATAAAGGGGAAAGCGCAAGTTTTCCCTTTATTTTAGCTATTTTTCAATATTTCGGGGTTTATTTTTCGTAATTCCATTCATTTCCATATCTTTGCAACCCCAAAATAAGTATGTCAAAACAACCGCTGATTAAACAAGATGGAGTAATTATAGAAGCTATGAGCAATGCTATGTTCAGAGTTAAGCTTGAAAATGGTCACGAAATCTTAGCAACAATATCTGGTAAAATGCGGATGCACTACATCAGAATTTTGCCAGGTGATAAAGTAGGAGTGGAGATGAGTCCGTATGACTTAACTAGGGGAAGAATTATTTTCAGACATAAATAAGCTGAAATTATTTCTACAAAATCGTTTAAAAAAACATTAGGAATTAATATTTAAAAACAAAAAGATGAAAGTTAGAGCATCTATCAAAAAACGTAGTGCCGATTGCAAAATCGTGAAGCGTAAAGGCGTATTATTTGTGATCAACAAAAAGAACCCTCGCTTTAAGCAAAGACAAGGATAGTAAGGCTTTTAGCGGAGACGCTAAAGTTTTAGAAAATAAAAAATTAAATAAAAAATCAAGTTTTAGCATATGGCTCGTATTGCCGGTATCGACTTACCAAAAAACAAAAGAGGAGAAATAGGACTACAGTACATTTTCGGTATTGGACATTCTACAGCTCAGTACATCTTAACAAAAGCAAACATCAGTTACGATAAAAAAGTAAATGAGTGGAATGACGAAGAGCAAACTGCTATTCGTAATATCATCAATGCTGAATTCAAAGTAGAAGGTGCTTTACGTAGTGAAGTTTCTATGAGTATTAAGCGTTTGTTAGATATCGCTTGTTACCGTGGATTGCGTCACAGAAAAGGTTTACCTGTTCGTGGCCAACGTACTAAGACTAACTCACGTACTCGTAAGGGTAAGCGTAAGACTGTTGCTGGTAAGAAGAAAGTAGCTAAGAAATAATCATATTGAATAGGTAGTCACTTCGGTGACGACCTATTTTGATTTAAATCCGATTAAAATTAGATCCTGACTCCAAAATTTCAGGGGAGATTTATTCGGTTTCCGCTTCGGCGGAATTTCAATTTAAATAACCCGCTCTTTTGACCTGTATTTTTACAAGTTTTCAGGGCACACCTCAAAAAAAATGGCAAAACCAAACAAAGCACAGAACAGTGCAAAAGCCGCTGCAAAGAAGAGAGTCGTTAAAGTAGACGCTTCTGGAGAAGTACGTATCAGTGCAACATTCAACAATTTAATTATCGCTTTCACAAACAAGGCAGGTCAAGTGATCAGCTGGAGTAGTGCAGGTAAAATGGGCTTTAGAGGTTCTAAAAAGAATACTCCATATGCAGCTCAAATGGCAGCAGCAGACGCAGCGAAAGTAGCGTTAGATGCTGGTGTTAAGAGAGTAGAAGTATTTGTAAAGGGTCCAGGTTCAGGTAGAGAAGGTGCAATCCGTTCTATCTCTCAATCTGGTATCGAAGTGATTTCTATCCGTGACGTAACGCCTATGCCACATAACGGATGTCGTCCTCCTAAACAAAGAAGAGTATAATCATTCCGAGTTTTAATAACTATTTATAAACCAGGATGCATCATTGATTTTAGATTTTTACTGATGATGCGTCGACATTAAAAAATCAAAAAAAAGCAACATTATGGCACGTTACACAGGCCCCAAAACAAAGATTTCCCGCATTTTCGGCGAACCTATCTTAGGGAACGCAAAATGGTTGGGTAAAAACAGCAACCCTCCAGGTCAACACGGAGCGCAACGCAAGCGTAAGCAATTAGGCGAGTATGCATTACAGTTAAGAGAAAAGCAAAAAGCAAAATACACTTATGGTGTATTAGAGCGCCAATTCCGTAAGACTTTTGAAGAAGCAGCGCGTTTAAAAGGCGTTACAGGTGAAAACTTAATCAAATTATTAGAAGCACGTTTGGACAATACAATTTTCAGAATGGGATTGGCTGCAAGCCGTCCTGAAGCACGTCAATTGGTTGCACACAAGCATATCGCAGTAAACGGTGATGTGACAAATGTACCTTCTTATACATGTCGTCCAGGTGATATCATCACTTACCGTCCTAAGAGTGCACACAATTCTTCTATTGTTAGCAAGCAACGTGCTAGAAACACTAAGTTTAGCTGGGTAGATTGGAATGAAACTACCAACACTGGTACTTTTATTACAATGCCAGAGCGCGAAGCAGTTCCTGAGAATATCAAGGAGCAATTGATTGTAGAATTGTACTCTAAATAGTAGGTAGCACTTAACAAAATTTCTTTCCAGAGAAAGAATCAAATAAAAAAAAGTAGTAACATGGCTATATTAAGTTTTCAAAAACCAGATAAAATTGTTTTACAAAAAGCAAATGATTTCGAAGGACAATTCGAATTCCGTCCATTGGAGCCAGGCTTTGGTCTAACATTAGGAAATGCTTTAAGAAGAGTTTTATTAAGCTCTTTAGAAGGCTTTGCTATCGTAGGTATTAAAATCGAAGGAGTAGATCACGAATTTGCTACAATCAAAGGTATTACTGAAGACGTAACAGAAATGATCTTAAACTTAAAGCAAGTTCGTTTTAAGCGTAAGGCAGATCAAGATGTGAGTTCTGAAAAAATTACTTTGTCTATCAAAGGTGGTAGCGAATTTAATGCAGGTCATATTGGTGAAGCTTCTCAACAGTTCCAGGTGATGAACCCAGAATTAGTGATTTGTTTCATGGATCCTTCTGCTAAATTAGATATTGAATTAACGATCCAAAAAGGTCGTGGATATATTCCTGCTGAAGAGAATAAATTAAAGGATATGCCATTTGGTTATATCGCAATTGATTCTATTCACACACCAATCAAGAACGTTAAATACGTAATGGAAAACTATCGTGTGGAGCAAAGAACAGATTATGAGAAATTAATCTTGGAAGTGGCTACAGACGGTACGATCCACCCAGAAGATGCTGTAAAGCAAGCTTCTAGAATCTTGATTCAACACTTCATGATCATCACAGACGAGAACATTACTTTCGACAACAAAGAAGATAAGAAAGAAGATGTGGTAGATGAGCAAGTATTGCAATTAAGAAAAGTATTGAAGACGCCATTGGAAGATTTAGACTTGTCAGTTCGTGCATTCAATTGCTTGAAAGCTGCTAAAATTAACAGCTTGAGCGAATTGGTACAATATGAGCAAGAAGATCTAATGAAGTTCAGAAACTTTGGTCAAAAATCTTTATCTGAAATCGAGCAAGTATTGATCGAAAGAGGATTGAGCTTTGGAATGGACTTAGGTAAATTAGGATTAGACAAATTAGATTTACAATAGTCTTTAAAGATTAAAGTAAGTCACTATTTATAAACGAGCGAAAGCTCAAACCTTACAATTCCTGACACGGTGTAAGGATAAAACTTAAAAGTCATGCGTCACGGAGACAAAAACAACAACCTTGGTAGAAAAAAGGCACACAGAGAAGCCTTATTGATGAACTTAGCTTGTCAAATTATCACGCACAAGCGTATTGTAACTACTTTAGCTAAGGCTAAAGCTTTGAGAAAGTACGTTGAGCCATTGATTACTAAGACTAAGAAATCTGCTTCTAAGGAAGAAATCAGTCACAATCACAGAATCGTGTTTAGTTATTTAAACGACAAAGCTGCTGTAAAAGAATTATTTACAGTGGTGGCGCCTAAAATTGCTACACGTCCAGGTGGATATACTCGTATCATCAAATTAGGTATTCGTCCAGGTGACAATGCTGAAAAAGCGATGATCGAATTAGTTGACTTCAACGAGATCTATGGCAATTCAATCGCTTCTGCGACTGAACCAGCTAAAAAGACACGTAGAAGCAAAGCAACTGCTGCCCCTAAAGCCGCCGCTCCTAAAGCTGAAGCAGCTCCTGCAGAAGAAGCACCGGTTGAACCAACTGCTGAAGTATCTAACGAAGAGACTCCGACAGCTGAATAATGAATTAATTCATTTTACATATAAGGCAAGACTTTGGTCTTGCCTTTTTTTTGCCTATTTTTGAATAATTAAATTTACCTACCTATATGGCCACACAACCAGCAATATTAGTTTTAGCAGATGGGAATGTATTTCATGGTCAAGCATTCGGAAAAATTGGTACCACAACTGGTGAGATTTGTTTTAATACTGGTATGACTGGATATCAAGAAGTGTTTACGGATCCAAGTTATACAGGACAAATAATTATCATGAGCAATGTGCACATTGGAAATTATGGGGTAAAAGCATCAGATGTAGAAAGTAAGACAGTAAAAATTCATGGTTTAATTGGAAGAAACTTAGAAGAAAAATTTAGTCGTGCACAAGCAGAAGGAAATTTGAATAACTATTTAATTGAAAATAATATTGTGTCTATCGAAGGTTTAGATACGAGAGCATTGGTGGCTCATGTAAGAACGAGTGGTGCCATGAACTGTATTATTTCTTCAGATAATTTAGATGTAGATGCATTAAAAGCGCAATTAGCTAAAGTGCCTAGCATGGATGGTTTAGAATTAGCAAGTACTGTGAGTACAAAAGAAGTGTATGAACTTGGTGACGTGCATTCGCCTTTGAAAGTGGCCGTTTTAGATTTTGGTGTGAAGCAACATATTTTACAATGCTTAGTAGATAGAGGGGCACATGTAAGAGTACATCCTGCAAAGACAGACTTTGCTACTTTAAAAGCATTCAATCCAACAGGTTATTTTTTATCCAATGGTCCTGGGGATCCAGCTCCAATGGATTATGCAGTGAAAACAATTAAAGCAATTTTAGAAGAGAAAAAACCATTATTTGGAATTTGTTTAGGACATCAATTGTTGGCCTTAGCGAATGATATTCCTACTTTTAAAATGCACCATGGTCATAGAGGATTGAATCATCCAGTTAAAAATGTGATCACAGGAAGATCAGAAATCACTACACAAAATCATGGTTTTGGTGTGAATCCAGAGGCTGTTAAAGCACATGCGAATGTGGAAATTTCTCATGTGAATTTAAATGATGATTCTATCGAAGGCATTCGTTTAAAAGATCGTCCTGCATTTAGTGTGCAGTACCATCCAGAAGCGACTCCAGGCCCACATGATAGTCGTTATTTGTTTGATGATTTCATTGCATTAATGAAGACCAACTAATTCGATATTTGAAATCACAAAATCAGCACAATGCTTAATATTACCATCATCAACGGACCTAATTTAAATTTATTGGGTAAGCGTGAGCCAGGTATTTATGGCAACGATAGTTTTGATGATTGCTTGGCACAATTAAAACAAACATTTCCTCAAGTCAATTTCACTTATTATCAATCTAATGTAGAAGGGGAGCTTGTGAATGCGATTCAACAATATGGTTTTAACCAAGACGGGATCATCTTAAATCCTGCAGCCTATACGCATACTTCTGTTGCCATTGGAGATGCGATTGCATCTATTCAAACACCTGTCATAGAAGTACATATTAGCAATATTCATGCACGAGAAGATTTCAGAAAAATATCACATGTCTCTGCAAAAGTAGTTGGTTCCATTGTTGGCTTAGGCTTAAAGGGATATCATCTTGCTACAACTTGGTTTGTAGATCAAGCTGCAAGTAAATCATAATTTAATCATTGGTTCATGCAATATTCAAAGATAGATTATCCTAAAAAGACAATCTGGTTAATCGGAATTGCAATCATTGTAAAAGTTGCATTGTCATTTTTATTGGAATTAGGAAATGACGAAGTCTATTATTATACCTACGCAGTGCAACCAGATTGGAATCATTTTGATCATCCTCCAATGGTAGGATGGATGATACAACTATCTACGCTCAATTTAAACTGGGTCTCTACTTTGTCTATGCGTCTTGGAAGTATCCTAGCTGCAGCTATCTCCACTTGGATTGTTTTTAGAACAGGTGCTTTAATACATAACGAACGTACTGGCTGGATTGCAGCGTTGCTTTATACTTGTTCTATTTACACAAGTATCATAGCAGGCTTATTTATTATGCCCGATAGCCCTCAGCTTTTATTTTTTACTGGAAGTATTTATTTAATGACAAAATGGGTTGTAAAGCCACATTTATTTACAAAACTAAACTGGCTTGTATTAGGTTTATTGATTGGTCTAGCCACATTAAGTAAAGTACATGGATTGTATTTATGGGTTGGCTTTGGGGGATTTTTATTGTTCCATCAACTTAAAACAATTAAGCAACCATACCTGTACATCGCAGTAGTCATTACATTATTAGCGTTGATACCTATCTTGTATTGGAACATAGAGTATGATTTCATTACCTACAAATTTCACTCTAAACGTGTTTTGCATTCAGGTATTCAAGTAGCAAGTTTTTTACAACAAATTGTAGGTGAATTTTTTTACCAAAATCCTTTGGTATATATAAGTTGTTTGATTCCTTTGTTACAATTCAAAAAAATAAAAGCCATTCTTATAAATCAAAATAGAGCTAATCAAAATACAGCCGCTATTGCTTCATTATTATTATGGCTTAGTGTTCCTTTGATTGTCTTATTTTGGAGCATCTCTTTGTTTAATCCTACTTTACCCCATTGGACAGGTCCAGGATTTATCGCTTTATTTTTATTAGCAGGTGTCTATTGGTCAGAAGCCTCCAAAAAACTTATTCCAAATTTAATTCAATGGGCTTTGGGATTTTTTGTGGTACTTGTAATTGGATTCATAGGATTGGTGCATGTTTTTCCAGTTCAGTTAGGGTCTACAAGCCCAGAAAATTTAGGGGAGTACAATCCAATCAATGATGTAACAGGTTGGAATCAATTTAGTGCTAAATTTAAGACACTTGTTCAGAAAGACGAATCATCAAGAGGGATGCAGGCTAAAGCGCCTATTTTAGTCTCTAAATGGTTTCCTGCAGGGCACATTTTATTCTATACAGCAAGACCTATCCAGAAACAAGTGATTGCAATAGGGGCACTTGAAGATGTACACAAATTTGCATGGTTGAATCAAGTCCAACCTAGTTTACAAATAGGGCAGGACGCTTATTTTGTTCAGCCTTCCAATTTGCCTTTTGATCCAACTCAATCCATCCTGCCTTATTTCGAAAAAATGGGTAAGACGGATACAATTCAAATTAAACAAAGAGGTCTGTTACTAAGAAATTTTTATGTGTATCGATTTAAAAATTGTCAAAAGATACAAGCACCAATTTTAACTAGAAAATAAATTTTTCGAAATCTTTTCGATAAGAGATACTTACCCCCTGACGATTTCTTCTTCCCATACTGCCTCCAATGATATCTAAACTATTTCTGTTAAATACTATGGCTCTTAGTTTTCGGTCTTTAGTTAAGATGAATTCAATATTCAAATCGGGTAACCATTGAAAATTATTATTGTCAATGCTAGATGCAGCACTTAAATTAAAGTCAAAATCACCTCCTAAATTGACAATCACTTTATCATTAAAAAAGCTACGACCTAATTTTAGATTCACCCTTTGGCGATCTATCTTATTAGAATTGATCGCAATACCAGCCCCAGTTGGATCTAATAAATTACCACTATTATATACATTTGAGCCAATATCAAATCGTAGGCTTTTATCGCCTGTTACTTTGTTTAATAAATTAGTAACAGATTTATTGATTTCCTTGGTTAATAATTGAGAGATGGAATTAATTCCAAGGGTCGTCACATTATAGGCATTATTACTATTACCTGAATTAAAACCTACAGGCGCAAATGAATTGAATACAATTAAGAAAGATACCTGTTTAATTATTTCATTGTCATCACGTTCCAGTCTTGAAATGAATTGGGAGAATTCATTATCTGTGCTGATAGGATTGCCAGGAGGGAAGGCTAAGGTGAATTGAATATCAGGCCTTGCTAATTTATTTCTTAGTGCTGCAATCACAAAAACATTGCCTCGATATGATTTCACTGCATTGCTAAAATTAGCGTTCCCAACCAATTCGTTTAAACTTACTCTTTCTGCAGTATATCTTGCGTCAATATGGATATTGGCTTCGTAGGGGTTGCCTGTCCATTCAATAAAGTTGCCAGCTTCTGGAATTAGATCAAATGGTTTTTTGATAATAGATTGGAAGTTGAAATCATATTTTCCTTTTTCGATATTGTATTTACCACGCATGGTCAATGGTTCTATATTACCAGCTCTAATTTTTAATCTTCCATTTCCTACAGCTTTAATGACATCACCTGTTAAATCATCTAAAATGACATCTATCTGCGTTTTATTATCGGCACTGACATCTAGATCAACCAAAAGATTATAAGTTGGTGTCTCTGCATTACTGATGATAGACTTACCTAATTTCTTAAAGACGATGAATTCGGATTGACCAGTTTCTTTACTTGTTGCATTTGGCAAATAGAAATGTGAACTATCATTGACCTCTGCAATAATAGACATCTTAATGTTTTCTTCTGGTCCGCCAATGGTCATAGATGCTTTACCCACTGCTTGTCCGTAAAAACTACTATTATCTATGACATCGGTATTCAAGAGTTCAATTTTTGAACTTTGCATATCCATATCGTATACAAGATGCTTAAATCTTTGGTGTAGGATCTTGCCTTTAAATTGTGCTACTCTGTTTAATTTATCTTTGACTTGAATCGTGCCAAAGTCTATGCCTTCATCTGTGAACTGGATCTTTGCGGCAGGGATAAAATAATTGACTTTTGTATAGTCTACTTTGAAAGCCCCATCTTGTATAGTCGCTTCGCCTCTTAAATCCGGATTTTCTATACGGCCGCCAAAATGAATAGCGCCTGTCGCTTTTCCTTTTAAATCTGTTAATACGCCTCCAATAAATTCTTGTACAAGTCCGAAATCTGATTGTTGTAAGGTCAATGTTGCATCCAATGGGTTAACACTGTCTAGGATTGCATAAGTGCCTTTAGCAGCTAAATGATAGGTATTATTAGGGCAATTTAAATCAAAAGGCACGATGCCTGTTTTGTCATCATATGCCGCTTTTAATGTAGTATTACCAAGTAGGGTTGAGTTAAAACTAAATTGATTAATTGTACTATTAATATTCAAAGAAAATTGATCATTAATTTTATTTAAATTGACTGTAGCATTTGTAATACCTTCTAGTTTTGGGTAACTAAAAAATAGATTGGTAATATCTCCTAAAATCACTTCTTCGAGTTTTACTTGTAATCCATTCACATCATTCGGGTGATTTTGAACTGAAATTTTTTGTAATCCTTGGGAGATACTAAATTGCTTCGCATAGGTATTGTTCTTTCTTATCGAAATCTCACCTCTATTTTGAATTGTCCATTTTTTTTCATTTAAAATGAAATAAGAAGGGGCCCATTGAACACTTAGTCCATCTGTATAGGTGTTCACCTTACCTTCAAATGAAATATAGGAAAGAGCGGATTTACTTTCGGCATTTAAAGCAAATAGAGATTGGTCTTTCGAAGTGGTGACACGTAATTTTGGACTAATTAATTTTAAGCTATCAGTCAAATTAAATCCACTAGCGATTAAGTCCAATTTTAAACTGTCTTTATTACCAGTGCCTCCAATGATGCCATTTGAAATGGCATAATGATTCCATTGCGCATAAGGTATTTTTGCTTCTAATTGAAGGGCTTGTTTATCTGTATTAATATTACCATTCAGGAACATATTATTGAATCCAGAAAACTCATCTCTAAAAATTCGAATATATGGTTCAAAGTAGGCAGTGTTTACTTGATACGAAAATTGTTGATTAACTGGGGCTTCCTTTAAATTTTTGATATAATTAGGGAAATAACCTTGTAAAAAATATTGAACACTATTTGGTAATTGATCGATATTGAATTTGCCGGATATACTAGCTTGTATATCATCGCTTGACAATATGATTTGCTTATTGCCATTTGCAATGGTTGACTTTAGAGATACAGAATCAAAATTGATTGTATTTTTAGCACTTTTTAATTTTCCATTGTAGAATTTAGCAGAGCCAATAAAGTTATCGATATTGGAACCCGAAAAATTCACATCCAATAATCCAGTTAATTGAATTTGGTTATTTGAAAATTGCAAAGCACTTAAATTGGCATTTGTCAAATCACCCACTGCATTAAAAGTAGGGGTGTTCTGTTTAAAATCAACTTCCAAATTGCTTATGAAATTAATATTGGGGTCTTTGATTTTAATTGATCCGTTGTAAGCCTGCTTTTGTAAAATACCATTGGTTTGTATCTGTGCATAGGTATATCCATTGAACTGTATAGAGTCAATCTGTCCTTCTATATTGGTTTTAATTTTATCAAGATTAAAAGAACTACCTGCGATTTTTCCAGTAAAATTTAAAAGCCCTAAAGAAGGCATTTTAAATAATTTACCAGCATTCAATTTTGTTGCAACAAGATTGCCCTCATAGATTGGTTCACTATTTGTAGGAAATTGTAATCGAATGGACGTGACTGCTGATCCAATATCTGTAGCAATACTGCCCTTTGTGATAAAATCATAAATGGTGCCAGATAAATCTCCTTGGAAGTAGAGATTACCAAATGTTTCTAGACGCAGATTGTTTAAATCTTTGATTCCTGGTATCCAGCTGCCTAGATCTTGGATATTGGTTTTAGCATTAAATTGATTCACTTGAATCATTGTTTGCTTCATGTTGGGGAGTCCTTTCATTGAAAAATCTCCTTTCACAAAAGACTGACCATACTGCGCGCCTAGTGCTTGCACTTTAAATTCGTCCACTGTTCCGTTAAAACGGAAGTTTGTAGCAATTTGTTGGTTTATATTATTGAGTGCTGGTGCAAAAAAAGCAATATCATCAGAAGCCACAATAGACTTAGTAATAGTAGCTTTCATATTTACCTTGTGCATGTATGCTCTAAAGTCTGGAATAAAATCCTTGTATTCCATGGCATAATAATTACCAATGCTGCTATTATTTGTTTTCAATGACAATGCAGCAAATTCCATAATTTCTGGGGTCATTCTAAATTTTGTAGACAATTTTTTGATCACAAACCCAGATCTTTCCTTTAAGGACAATCGAACATTTGCGCTGATAGTGTCTGCCAAAAAATGGGCATTGTCGATTGTGGCATTTAAGTTTTGAATTCTTATATGCTCTTCATCAAAATAAGGAACAGGATTTCCAAATCCATATTCAATCCAAATTTTTCCTTGTACAATCTCTATTTTTTTAGCAAGTATATTCATGCCATTTTCGCTAAAATACATTTCATTTTTTCGAGGCGGATACTTTTTTTCTTTTCTTTTTGGTGCTAATCCTGGCTTGTCTAAATAGAGGTAAAATGGTTTATCCAATATTATTTTTTCAATGTCTATTTCTTTGCCTTTAAATTGATTGAAATTAGCAATTAGGTTTTTTGATTCTAATTTTGTTGTAGTACCAATCCACTCATCGTCTTGGATGAACTGAAAATTAGAGAAATCTATTTTCTTTAAATCAAAGTCTTGTTTGGAAGACTTGCTTGTATCATTGGATTTAAAATGATCCACTATAAACTGGTAATTCCAAACCGGACTTTTTCTGTGTAAATAGATTTTTGCTTTCTCTAGTCCTATATAACCAAGCGTTGGTGCTTTACTAGAAAAAATTAAATCAGATAGCCTTAATTTAAGTGTTTGTGCAAATAGTAGGGTGTCTTTTTGTTGATCTCTAATGAGCACATTTTTGATATCGACCCTGTTTAATAAAGAAAAACTTAAACCCTCTAATTTAAATTCAGTGCCCAGGGATTGGCTAAAATTCGCAGCTATGCGTTGACCAATTTTTTCTTGTACGATTGGCAAAAGTAATAGTAAGTAGGAGAGCAAAAGCAATCCTACAAAACTGGCTACCAGCACACGAATATAAATGAGCTTATTTTTGAGCAAGGGGGTTTTGTTTTAATTTTTAATATCCAGCGACACTATCATCACCTCTTCTATCACCAGCTGCAACCCTGTTTCCATTAGGTAATATCATGACGCCATCCATTCTGCCAAATGCACCTCTTTTAGTAATTGTGTATCCTTTTTCTTTTAAGGCATTGATTGTCTCTTCTGGGAAATCTGCTTCAACGGAAACTACATCAGGCATATGTTGATGGTGAAATCTTGGTGCATCAATAGCAGCTTTTAAGGACATTTTATGGTCAATGATATTCACTAAGCCTTCATACACTTGATTGGGAATGGTGGTGCCACCTGGTGTTCCAATAGTAATATAGGGTTGATTGTTTTTTGTCACAAGGGTTGGTGTCATAGAACTCAACATTCTTTTTCCTGGTTGAATGGCATTGGCTTCTCCTCCTAATGCACCATACATATTAGGGACACCTGGCTTAATACTAAAGTCATCCATTTCATTGTTCAAAAGAAAACCTGCGCCACCTACAATTGTTTTATTTCCATAAGTATCATTTAATGTGGTGGTCACAGATACCATATTTCCAGCTTCGTCAATCACACTAAAATGCGTTGTTTGCTCACTTTCTTTTGCTACACCTGCTTGAATCATTTTACTATTTCCTGCAACCCCAGCTTGGTAGTCTTTCATACGCGCTTGTGCATAGGCATTGCTTGTTAAAGTAGAAGTTGGCACTTTCCAGAAATCTGGATCACCCATATGTTCTGCTCTATCTGCGTAAGCCCTTCTTTGAGCCTCTACCATTAAACTTACAGATTCAAATGTGTTTAAACCCATGGCTGTTACAGGATATGGTACAATCATTTGCATCATTTGTGCAATCAAAATTCCACCACTTGATGGGGGCGCGAAACTGATTATATGGTGTCCTCTATAATCAAATTCAATTGGCTTTCTAAATTTTGGAGTATACTTTTTTAAATCTTCTAAACTAATCACGCCTTTACTATTTTTCATTTCTTCTACAATCATTGCAGCTGTTTCACCTTCATAAAATCCTGCTTTACCTTTTTGTTGAATTCGAAGAATCGTTGCGGCTAATTCTGGTTGATACAATGTGTCTCCTACTTTCCAATTTTCTTTTCTTGTGAAGGCAGATGATTGTGCGCTATTTTTTATAAAGTTCTTACGTTCTGCATTCAAGCCTCTTGCTTCTCTTTCTGTGATTACAAAGCCATTGGCTGCTAATTCGTAGGCTGGCTGTAAAAGTTGTTTCATGGTCATTTTTGCAAAGGGAAGCGTACTAAACATACCTGCTACACTACCTGGCACTCCAGAGGCGGATGCCCCAATTCTCGACATGCCTTCTATGGGATTGCCATTTTTATCTAAATACATATCTCTTTGTGCTTTGCTCGGCGCTGCTTCACGGAAGTCGATGCCCATTAAAACGCCATCTTTATTTCGAGACAATAAAAACCCGCCACCTCCAATATTACCTGCTCCTGGAAAGACCACTGCTAGCGTAAATTGAACCGCTATGGCAGCATCATAGGCATTGCCTCCATCTTTCATAATTGCAGCACCCACCATACTTGCTAAAGGATGTGCCGAAGTCACTGCCGCTTTTTGAAAGGATTGCTCTTTAACAACAGTATATTGATATGGATTGATCTGAGGATGTTGTTTGAAAAATTGCTGTGTATTTCCAGTTATGCTCAATTGAAAAAGGGCTAAAACAATAAGGCTAAAAACCTGAAATTTCTGTTTCATAGTAGGTAGATTGAACCGTTAAATTACTTAATTATTTAGGTATCAACAAGTCATGCCTAGGGTTGTGTAAAACTATCTACCAGCACGGCCTTAAAGCAGCCCCAAATTGCCTATTTTTAAGATCTATTAATATTCAATATATGCAACAAAAATCTGTGTTTAAATCCATTTTGTGGGTAAGTTTATTTATCCTTCCAATTTCATTATTTGCTCAAGTACTTAGTCCAGAACAATTTTTGGGCTATAAAGTGGGTACACGCTTTACCAGGCACCATCAAATTGTCAGTTATTTTACAGCAATTGCGGCTGCAAAACCTGATATGGTAAAACTCATTCCATATGGCAAAACCAATGAGGGGAGAGATTTAATGGTTGCAGCGATTGGAATGCCAGAAAATATTAAAAATTTAGAGCAGATAAGAAAACACAATCTTGGACTAGTTCAAGGTACGGTGCAGGATTTGAATCAACCTGGCATTGTTTGGATGAGTTACAATGTACATGGTAATGAACCTGCATCTTCAGAAGCAGCGATGTTGACTTTATTTGCTTTAGTAGATCCAAATAACAACGAGACAAAAAACTGGTTAAAAAATACCGTGGTGATGATTGATCCTTGTATCAATCCTGATGGTCGTGACAGGTATGTGAACTGGTATAACAATGCAGTTGGTGCTACTTACAATACCGATCCTGCAGCAAGAGAACATATGGAGCCTTGGCCAGCGGGAAGAACCAATCATTATAATTTTGATTTGAATAGAGATTGGGCATGGCAAACACAAAAAGAAACACAACAAAGAATCCCACTTTACCAAAGTTGGTACCCACAAGTGCATGTGGATTTTCATGAGCAAGGATACAACGAGCCTTATTATTTTGCACCAGCTGCAGAACCTTTACATGATGTGTTGACGCCATGGCAAAAATCTTTCCAAGATCAAATTGGAAAAAATCATGCGAAATATTTTGATAAAAACAATTGGTTGTTCTTTACAAAAGAAAGATTTGACCTTTTGTACCCATCTTATGGAGATACTTATCCAATGTACAATGGAGCAATTGGGATGACTTATGAGCAGGGTGGTATTAGCGCGGGCTTAGGCGTAGAAGACAATAGTTATGATACTGTTACTTTGGTAGCAAGAGCGACACATCATTTTACAACAAGTTTATCTACTATTGAAATTAGTTCGGCGAATAGAACACCGCTTTTAGAAAACTTCAAAAAATATTTTGATAATAGTCGTCAAGGTACTGTTTCTGAATTCAAAACTTTTATAATGACTGCTAAAAACGCAAGTCAATTAGAAGGATTAGCGAACTTATTAAAGAAGAACAATATACAATTTGGTACTTTAAAAAATGGGGATACAAAATTCAGGGCATTTGATTATTACACTAAAAAAGAAACCGATTTTGTGAATGAAGGTTATACATTAGCGGTGAATGTAAATCAAGAGCATGGTGTTTTAGCACGCGTATTATTAGAACCAGTTACACAAGTGAATGACTCAAATACATACGATATTACTGCATGGGCTTTACCTTATGCGTATGGTGTACACGGATTTGCTACGAAGCAACCAATGGCTATTGAGCCAGGATTCAATGTAGTTGCTCCAGCAATTACTATAAGTGCTTATGGGTATCTTATTCCTTACCATTCTTTTGCAACAGCCAAAGCATTGGCACAATTGCTAAAAAATAAAGTGAAAGTGCGTTATGCCGAAAAGCCATTTACCATGAATGGTAGAAATTATGAAATTGGCACATTGGTAGTACTTAAAACGAGTAACTTGGATAATTGGAGTGATATTACTAAATCTGTATGTAGTAGTTTAAATATTGAAGCAGTTGCAGTGAATACTGGTTATGCAGAAAAAGGGGCTGATTTTGGTTCTCCAGATGTGGCTATCATCAACCATGCTCCAAGAGTAGCGATGTTGACTGGTGAATATGTAGCGGCTTTATCTGCTGGAGAAGTATGGAACTTTTTTGATCAACAATTAAACTATCCAATTACACAATTGACCTATACTCAGTTAAGTAGAATTGATTTAGATAAATATGATGTATTGATTGCACCAGATGGACAATACAGAGATTTGAATTCAAAATCAAACACGGATAAGCTTCAAGCATTTGTGAGAAAGGGTGGTGTATTGATTGCTTTAGAAAATGCTGCGAGCACATTGGCTTCCAATGCTGATTGGGGCATTCGTTTGAAAGAAAATGCAAAAGAAGAAAAAGCATCCGTGCAAAATCTTCTGAAATACGCAGATAGAGAAAAAGCATCTTTAAAGAGTTCAATTCCAGGTGCGATCTATAAAACTTATATGGACGAGACCCATCCCTTAGGCTTCGGTACCAATGGAACTTATTTTAGTTTAAAGCAAGATGTTGTTTTATATGAACCATCTAATAGTGCTTGGAATGTAGGTAGCTTTAAGAAAGACAGTTATATCACTGGCTTTGCTGGTGTAAAAGCAAAAGCTACATTAGAAGAAGGCGTACTAATGGGTGTGAAACAAATTGGTGCTGGTAAATTAGTGTATATGGCAGAAGATCCAATTTTCAGAAATTTCTGGGAAGGTGGAAAATTAATTTTAACCAATGCAGTTTTTTTTCACGGCAAATAAATAAAGCGAATAATCATTGATACATGCATAAATCCTATTTGCTTTTATTGAGTATGATTTGTTTTGTCCGAATACTATTTGGACAAAACAATAGTGCAACTATTTTCACTCAAATAAAACAGATGGAAGTGCTTGGTTCTGTATTATATATTGCAGCACATCCTGATGACGAGAACAATGCTTTCCTGCCTTACCTCACCAAAGAACGCCGATATCGTACTGCCTATCTAAGTTTAACTAGAGGGGACGGTGGACAGAATTTAATTGGGAAAGAGCAGGGGGTAGAATTGGGCTTAATTAGAACACAGGAATTATTAGCTGCTAGAATGCAAGATGGTGCTGAACAATATTTTTCGACAGCCTATGAATTTGGATTTAGTAAATCTGCAAAAGAAGCGCTCGCAATTTGGGATCATCAAAAAGTGTTGAGTGATGTGGTATGGGTGATTCGTAAATTCCAACCAGATATCATCATCACCAGATTCCCTGGGGATGCAAGAGCAGGACATGGACATCATGCAGCATCTTCCATCATTGCACAAGAAGCCTATTTAGCTGCAGCAGATCCAAATCAATTTAAAGAGCAATTTAAATATGGCGTTCAACCATGGAAAGCAAAACGCATTTTGTGGAATACTTTTAATTTCGGCACAGTTAATACCACCAATGACAATCAATTAAAGATAGAAGTGGGTGGCTACAATCCTATTGTTGGTAAAAGCTATGGAGAGATTGGTGCCGAAGCTAGGACGATGCATAAGAGCCAAGGAGAAGGCAGGCCAAGAAGAAGAGGATCTTATTTTGAGTTCTTTCAACATTTAAATGGGGATTCTGCGACGACAGATATCATGGATGGAGTGGTGACTGATTGGTCAAGACTGAATGCACCCAAAATTCAATCTACAATCCAACAAATAATCAGTGCATATAAACTAGATCAACCTGCTGCTTCAGTACCGAGTTTGGTTGCATTGTATCAAGCAGTAAATAAATTGCCAGAGAGTCAATGGAAGTCATACCAACTTAATTTAATTCAGTCTACAATAGAATCTGCTAGTGGATTATTAGTTGAAGCCACTACAACAAAACAACAAGTGGTTCCAGAAGGAGATTTGACATTACAAGTATTGGTCAATCAAAGATCCAATGTAAAAACTAGTTTGATGAAAATGCGATTTTTATCCAATCAAACCACAATCAAAGATTCCTTACTTGGTTTAAATTTAATAGCAAATCAGAATCAACAATTTACTTATGCGATTAAAGTGCCTGCAACACAGAACTTCACTCAACCTTATTGGTTGGTGAACCCAAAGACCGAAGGCATGTTTGTGGTGCTGGATCAAACCTTAATTGGTAAGGCAGAAAATGATGCACCATTTTCGGTTGTGTTGAATTACACCATAGAAGGTCAAGCATTTGAAAAGCAATTTCCTATTCAGTATAAATATTTGGATCTGACCAAAGGGGATGTGTATCAACCTATTGTTGTCTTGCCAAAAAAAGAAGTGGCACCTATCAAATCGGTGGTATTAGTTCCTGCAAATAGTAATACGCCATTGCCAAAATTCGAAGAAGGGATCTTCCATAAAACCATTCAATATGACCATATACCTGCTCAAACTTATTTTCAAGATGCAAGTATTCATGTAGTGAAAGTAGATATCAAAAAGCAAGGTCAAAAAGTAGGGTATATCGATGGTGCAGGAGATGCAATACCAGAAGCCTTAGAACAATTAGGCTATGAAGTAGTGAATCTTAAAGAGTCAGATTTAACACCTGCTCATTTAAAAGGCTTAGATGCGATTGTAGTAGGCATTCGTGCATTTAATATGTATGCTTACTTATCCGACAAGCAGGCTGTATTGAACGAGTATATCGCAAATGGAGGCAATTTGATTGTACAGTATCTAAAAAGCAACCAAATTGGCACACAAAATATTAAAGTTGGGCCTTATCCATTAACGGTCAACTCGGGCAAAAGAGTAACTGAAGAAAATGCAAATGTCAAATTTGTTTTACCAAATCATCCGGTGCTCAATTTTCCAAATATAATAACCACAGAAGATTTTAATGATTGGGTGCAAGAAAGAAGTACTTATCAGGCCGAAAATATAGATACGCGTTTTCAAACTCCATTACAAATGAATGATACGGGTGAAGCGCCAAGTATGGGAAGTTTGTTGATTGCACCTTTTGGGAAGGGCAATTTTGCATATGTAAGTTTGGCATTGTTCAGACAATTACCAGCGGGGAATCCTGGAGCATATAAATTATTTGCCAACTTATTATCACTTCCAAAAAATCAATAGACCATGAAACAACGCAGAAGAATCAGTTTTTTTATGCTGCTGGTCATTGGACTTGGGATTGGTTGGATGCTCAAAAATGTAAAAATTGGTTTGATCATTGGCATTGTGATGGGCTTACTCCTCACTAGCTTTGTGAATCCATCCAAAACGCGTAGCAAGGGCAAAAGCGATTAAGCCTAATGCAGTTACAATCAATCCACTTAACATCATCTTAGGACCTGTCGAGTAAAAAATCGCCGCCCAAATTGCTATTGCGATAAATAATGGAATAGGGAAGAAAGGCATTTTCCATGGGAAAAATCCACTGCCTTTTCTTTTATATAAAATCAATAATCCTATTGCCTGACCTATGAATTGGATCATGATACGCATAGCTAGAATGCCATCAATCACTTCCTTCAATCTAAATAGCAAACTAAATACAAATGCAATCGCGCCTAATACTAAAAGAGAGCGATGTGGGAAATGTAATCTTGGATGTACTTTGGCGAAAAAAGCGAAAAAAGATTTATCCTGTGCTGCAGCATAAGGGATCCTGCTATAGCCAAGAGTGGCCGAAAAAACAGAAGCAAAAGCCACCATTAAAATAAGTACAGTGGCAATGGCGCCTGCATTTTGTCCATATAATGTTTTGATATAATCACTCACTACAAACTTACTATTCACGATGGTTTCAAATGGGAGTACACTTGCCACACTTATGTTCATGGCCAAGTATAAAATTGAAATTCCTGTGATAGAAATAAACATACTTCTTGGAATGTTCTTGGTCGGGTTTTTGATCTCAGCACCTAAATGACAAACATTATAATACCCTAAATAACTATAGACCGTTTTGACACTCGCAAATCCTAAGGCAGCAACCAATCCATATTCTATTTTAAGTCCGTCATTGATATGCAAAATAGGCTCCATAAAATTGCCATGTGCAATCCCTCCAAAAATGATCCATAAAAGTGTTGTGATGACACCCACCCATAAAAGCACGGATATCCTTCCAATAGATTCAATATTACGGTACAATAAACTGATCACTAAAATCACCACTGCACCACTCACTAATTTCTCCTGTATAAAACTTAAATGAAAAAAGTAATTGGCGTATTGTGAGAATCCTATTGCAGCAGAGGCAATCACCAATGGGGCTTGAATCATTGTTTGCCATACAAATAAAAAACTCATTAATTTTCCCCATTTCCCACCATAACCTTCCTTTAGAAAATGAAAACTGCCACCTGCTTTTGGTAAAGCAGCACCTAGTTGGCTCCATACCATGGCATCTACATAGGACAAAATAGCACCAGCAATCCATGCGTATAAAAAATATGGGCCACCCATAATCTGTGCCACCACACTCAATACGACAAAGGGGCCAATGCCTACCATATCAATCATATTGATGGCAGTTGCATGTAAAAGGCTTAATTTGCGATCTAATTTTGGATTCATCTTAGCAACAAGATAATAAAAAAAGACTATAATTATGATTGATTCATTTAAGCAAGTCAACTGGGCCAATAGGGCTTCCATTTATGAAGTGAATATTCGACAATATACTGCTGAGGGCACATTCAAAGCATTTGAAAAACAGCTTCCAAGAATTAAAGAAATGGGCATTGATATAATATGGTTGATGCCCATTACACCCATCAGTCAAGTCAACAAAAAAGGAAGTTTAGGGAGTTATTATGCCTGTAGTAGTTATACAAAAATCAATCCTGAATTTGGTACAGCAGCCGATTTTAAAGACTTGGTAGATACAGCTCAAACATTGGGCATGAAACTGATTATAGATTGGGTAGCGAATCATACGGGTGGTCAACATGAATGGATGCAAGAAAATCCAAGTTGGTTTGCACAAGATGCAGCTGGTAATTTTACAGAACGCAATGGTTGGGATGATGTAGTTGATTTAAATTTTGACAATCCATTCATGCGCATTGCACTCATTGATGCAATGGAATACTGGGTGCGTCAATTTAATATAGATGGGTTTAGATGTGATATGGCCCATTTAGTGCCATTGGATTTTTGGGTAGAAGCCAGAACCAAGTTGGAAAAAACAAAAACTTTGTATTGGCTAGCAGAATGTGAAGACCTTGCTTACCATCAAGTATTTGATACTAGCTATGCTTGGGCCTGGATGCATGCATCCAAAAAAGTAGGGCAGGAAGTGGATGGTTTACAGGAAGTGTATCATGTATTACATCAATATGCGCAATATCCAAAAGGAGCGTATAAATTATTTTTTACTTCTAACCATGACGAGAACAGTTGGAATGGCACAGAATACGAGAAGTATGGCATGGCTGCAAAAGCATGGGCTGTGTTTACATGTACTTGGAATGGACAACCTTTAATTTATAGTGGGCAAGAACTACCTAATACAAAAAGACTTGCTTTTTTTGATAAAGATCCAATTCAATGGACGGATGCAACTCCAAGACTGCATGATTTTTATAAAACATTATTGACTGCAAGAAAAGAATATCCAGTCTTAGCTGCTGGTAGCATCTTCAACTTGCCCACAGATGTTGCTGTCATGGCTTATATAAAACAATATGAAGGTCAAACTGCTTTGGTGATTTTAAATTTATCAGCTCAAAGGCACCATGTACATATAGCCCATGAAGCATTTACTGGAAAATTCACCAATCTATTTTCGGGACTAAGTTTTGAATTCAATGGCAATAGCCATTTTGAAATGATGCCAGGGGAATATATTGTTTATGTAAAAGCTTAGTTTCTCTTAGCTTGTTGATAGCTAATAAACTCCATCATTTCGGCTAAACTAAAACTGCTTAAATTTTGTGCGGCAGTCAGTCCTGCTTTTTGTGCAACTAATACACCATAAACACAATCTTCAAATCCATCAATCGCATGGGCATCTGGATTAATTGAAATCAACACATCCTCATTCAATGCTTGATGAATAAAGCGCCAGTCCATATCCAATCTTCTAGGATGTGCATTTAATTCAATCACTACATTATTCGTTGCACATGTGCTAATAATCTCATGGTGGTTAATTGGGTAACCTTTTCGACTTAATAATAAACGACCAGTAGGGTGCCCTAAAATGCTTGTATAAGGATTTTCAATTGCGTTCATCAAGCGCATCATCGCTTTTTCTTCGGTCATTTTTAAATTTGAATGCACAGATGCAATCACGATATCAAATAATTCCAAAATTTCATCTGGATAGTCTAAGCTACCATCATTTAAAATATCGGATTCTATACTTTTGAAAATCACAAAAGGCGCTAATTTTTTATTTAAGGCATCAATCTCTTTATGTTGTGCTCTTATTCGATCTTCTTGTAAACCATTGGCATAAAAGGCCGATTTTGAGTGGTCACTTATCACTAAGTATTCAAAACCATTTTCTTTTGCAGCGACCGCCATTTGTTCAATGGTATGTAATCCATCACTCCAAGTGCTATGGGAATGGATGATGCCTTTAATATCGCTACTTTGTATTGGTCGATTTAATCCTTTTGTTTTTGCTAGCTGAATAATCGCAGGATCTTCCCTTTGTGCTGCAGGAATGAATGGTATTTGTACTTGTTCAAAAATGGCTAATTCCGATTCAAATGCTTTAGTCGCATCAAAATTTGGTAGTGCTTGCCATGCCAACCAAAATTCTGGGCTAGAGGCGAGGCTAAAATCTTGTAAATAAAAATGCGCTTTATCTACAATATGCCATCTTAATTCAAACTGATCTGGTCCCTTGCAACATAAAAAAACATTTGAGTGATCTAAGATGAATCCCTTTTCTTCTAACCAAACTTGGAGTGCTTGATTATTTGTGGTGGTGACAATGTCTAAAAAATCCAAGGTTTCCATCTGCCTTTTAAAATGGCCAGACACCTGGTGCTGGTCTTTTGGAAACTGAATGCATAAGGCATTTTCAATTTGGGCAACAATATCTTGTACTTGTTGGTATAAAAAACTGCCTTGGTTTTGTAAATAATAATTTAAGGCATCCTGAATACTTTGTTGGGTCTTTGCTCCAAAGCCTTTATAATTGATTAATCGGTTTTCTTCACAAGCATACAAGAGTTCACCAATGCTTTCAATCCCCAATTCCTTCCAAATGGTAATAATCTTTTTAGGACCTAAGCCCTTGATTTTTAACATTTCTAAAATGCCAGCCGGGGTTTTTTCTATATAGTCTTCTAGGATTTGTAATTTCTTGGTGGCCAATAAATCCACAATTTTTTGCGCTATTGCATCTCCAATACCTCTGATGGATGCAATTTGAGCCGCCGTCATATCTACTAAAGGGTCATTCAGCCGATCTAGGGTATATGCTGCATTACTGTAGGACTTTATTTTAAAAGCATTTTCTCCATGGATGTCCATGAGTTTAGCTAAGAGATTAAAATATTCGGCAATTTCGTAATTGTGCATGGGCAAATATAATTAAAACTAAGTTGACCATGTAAAGGAGGCAGAGGTAGGGGCAAAAAAAAACCCCCGATAATATCGAGGGTCTTTCAATATTATCCGAAGATAATTATTTCTTTTTAGCAGCCTTCTTAGGAGCAGCTTTCTTAGCAGCTTTCTTAGGAGCAGCTTTCTTAGCAGCCTTCTTAGGAGCAGCTTTCTTAGCAGCTTTCTTAGGAGCAGCTTTCTTAGCAGCTTTCTTAGGAGCAGCTTTCTTAGGAGCAGCTTTCTTAGCAGCTTTCTTAGGAGCAGCTTTCTTAACTACTTTCTTTGCAGCTTTTTTTGGAGCAGCTTTTTTAGCCGCTTTTTTTGCAGTTGCCATGTTTTTTAGATTTAATGGTTAGTAAATATGCACTAAAAG
>CAMCQV010000007.1 GCA_945877085.1 Chitinophaga pinensis | reverse complement strand
TTGGCAAGTGTTTTATTGTATCCATAAGTCACGCCATTTTTCCCAACAAACATTAAACTATCGCTTTCCCAATAGCCATGCATGAATTGGTTGACATCCCCTTTATTCCAAAATTCTACTTGCGCAGCTAATAATTTTAATATTTCTTGTTTGTCTTTAGACTGTGCAATTACATTTTGTGAAATAAATACAAGTAACAAAATGAGTATTTTCTTAAGCATGATTTTAGGTTTTGTTAGATTAAACTTAACTCAAAATAAGTATTTCAGCTTAATTTGCATCCATGGACTATCAACTACACTTAAAAAATGATAAAAAATTTGCCCCTTTATTAGCCGAAGCGAACCATACGATCAAGAAAAGAAAAAATACCCCTGTTCGTTTAATGGCTAGTATTATAAGTCAGCAATTAAGTACAAAAGTGGCTGCGATTATTTTTAGTCGTTTTTTAGCTTTATTTGATGGCAAAGAACCTAGTTGTGAGCAGGTACTTGCTTGCACAAATGACAGTTTAAGGGCAATCGGTTTAAGTCAATCCAAAGTGCATTATATCCAAAATGTAGCAGAATTTTTTATTGCAAATCAAATCACCGATAAGCAATTGTATGCGATGGAGCCTGCTGCCATTATTGATTTGTTAACGCAAATTAAAGGGGTAGGTAAATGGACGGTTCAAATGTTGATGTTATTTAGCCTGGGTCAAGAAGATGTCTTTGCTGTGGATGATTTAGGGATACAACAGGCTATGACTAGATTGTATAAAATCAAATATGAGACCAAGAAGGAATTGCATACCAAGATGTTAGCCATTTCAAGTAAGTATAAACCTTATAGCAGTTATGCTTGTTTGCATTTATGGCAATGGAAGGACCAAGGTGCTATTTAAATAATGGATGTTTGATATCGTGGTAAAACGCAAATTGCCAACCTTCTTCTTGTCCTTGTTCCCACCATTTTTGTCTCCATTCCATAGCTAGTTTCCCATCCATATCGTACTTAGCTACAAACTTCGATTTGAGCTGTTGTAATTGTGGTGCCACATCTGCACCAAAGAAAAATTGTTCCCCATCCTCTTTGATCCATGCCACTTGATGATAAGGACAATGCCCGCCTGTGAGCAAATAATGAATGCTATCATCAATGACACCTTGATCATCATTTAGCCAAACCACTTTTGAAAAATCAGTTAAGAACTCAAACTGTTCTTTAATATAAGAGGCGGTAGGATTGGTCATGGCCAGTTCAAATTCTCTTTTTTGTACATAATAGGTGGCGTATGGAAAACTCACGTAACGTTCTTTAGATATCGTATCCACATAACTCATCCCACCTGCATGGTCCTTATGTAAGTGACTCATAAACACTTTCGATACAGAACTTGGATTGATCCCAATGGCCATTAAATTTTCGTGAATCTGTAATACCCCTTGTTTATTCATGTATCCCAAGCCTGTATCCAATAAAATGATATCCTTTTGGGTAATGACTACAAATGGTTGAATCTCTACAAGAATGCTTCCTTTGGATCGATCTTGTATTTGTTCTCTTTGGGTATCAAATGGAACAAATACTTTGGTTTGATCAATACTAAAACTGCCTTCTGATAATGGATGAATACGCATACTGCAAAAATACAATTATCGAAGTACCATTTGCCTATCTGCATCTAATCTTAATAAAATAAATACCAAAGCAGTAAATGTAAGTAGGGAGGATCCGCCATAACTGATTAATGGCAATGGGATACCCACTACAGGGAATAATCCAATAGTCATACTGATATTGACAGCGATATGAAAAAAGAAAATACCAACAACGCTATAGGCATACACCCTAGAGAATGTACTTCTTTGTCGTTCAGCAATACGAATTAATCTAAACAAGAAAAATAAATACAATCCTAAAAAAGTAAACGTGCCTACAAAGCCAAATGCTTCGCCGATAGAAGTGAAAATAAAATCTGTATTTTGCTCTGGCACATATTTGCCCCTGGTTTGCGTCCCTTTTAAAAAGCCTCTTCCCCAAAATCCTCCAGAGCCTATGGCAATTTTACTTTGCTTCACATTGTAGTCGTCTGGCTTCCTGCTTTTTTTACCACTTTCAACGAAACTAGCGGCTGCTTTTTGATTCAAACCACAATCGTACTCTTTTCCAACCATGCTATAAATTCTCGTTGTTTGATAGCATTCAAATACATTATTAAAAATATAAGGCACTGCAAAACGAACCGTGCCTACACAAATCAACCATATACTGATGATAATTACAATGAGTTGTTTATTGCGTTTTAAACGTTTGCCTAAATACAATAAAATGAGTCCTGCAATTACAGATAAAATGATCGCTAATAGCGTAGGTTCTATTAATAAGGTTCCAATGACAAGTATTGCAAATGATAATAAAACAATGAGTATAAATGGGGGCAAACCTTCTCTATACATCGCAAATATGAATGCACTGTATACCAAGGCCAAACCTAATTCATGTTGACCAATGGATAGTATTGCGGGCAGTGCAATCATCGCTCCTGCAATTAAATGGGATTTAAGTTTTGTAAAATCGGTTTCTGGCCTTGAGATAAATTTGGCTAAAGCAAGTGCAGTAAAAATTTTACACAATTCGGCTGGTTGTAAATTAAATCCGCCTGCAATAGGTATCCAACTTTTTGATCCATTGATTTCTTTTCCAATCACAAAGGTGGCTAACATCAATAAGAGGCCACCTGTAAATAATATGTTTGCTAGTGCAGTAAAAACTTTACTGTCTACTAATAAAATAAAAACTGCAACAAAAGAACAAAAAATTAAAAAAAAGAATTGTTTACTATAACTCGTTTTTCCACTGATGAAACTTGATGCCCAATCGGAATTGGGATTGTATTCAACCATGAAAATAGCAAGGATACCAATACAGGCCATGAGCATATATAAAATAATCACAGCAAGGTCGGTTCCTTTAGAAAAATTATTATCGTAATTAGATGACATAGTTTATGGATTGAGCTTTTTCTTTTTATCCGTATTTGGAAGCAAGCTATCCTTATTCGTTTTATCTGTATTTGGCAATGGGGCAGGTGGGGTAGTGTCTTTTGTTTTTGTTTTCACCACACCTTCTGCTAACATCTCCATATCCCAAACGTCAGATAATTCATCGTTATTGTATTCGATAGGGGTGAGGTATGCAGACTTATTATTTTGTACATACCAATTCTTGATGGCTTGTGGCATTAAGTCAACTTGTGCAAGGTTATCTGCTTTCAATTGACTTTCTGTTGTGAGGGTATCATTTAAATATTGTTCCATCAATAATCCCCCAATTGGTCCAGCCCAGGTAGATCCATAACCTGCATTTTCTACAATGACTGCCACTGCAATTTTAGGATTGTCTTTGGGTGCAAAGCAAACAAATAGAGAGTGGTTTTTTCCGTGTGGATTTTGTGCTGTTCCTGTTTTAGCACAATAGTCATGACCTGGTACTTTAATGAAAGCTGCAGTACCATACACTGTCACATCATGCATTCCTTCCTTGATCACATCAAAATATTCCTTAGGGATTTTTGTTACTTTTTGTTTTTTTCTAAAAGGCGCTAATTGAGCTGCTTCTTCTTGGGTTTCAGCTTCAATACTATCTACAAAATGCGGTGTATAATAATACCCATCGTTCGCGATGAATGCCATTGAATTAGCAAGTTGCAAAGGGGTAGCGGTCATTCTATCTTGACCAATTCCAAGGGTTAACATGTAACAGCTATTCCAATACCTTGGATTCCCAAAGTCTTTATTGTATTGTGCCGTATCAGGAATATTGGCTTTGTTTTCACTTGGCAAGTCCACACCAAGTTTACGACCAAATCCAAATGCGTTCATGTATTCTTTCCACTTTACGTATCCGCCTTTAGCTGATTTGTATTTTGGATTGTCAATCGCCATTCTAAATACCTGTAAGAAATAGGAGTTACAAGAATAAGCCAATGCCAATTGTAAATTAGCGGCGTGTCCCGCATTGTGGTGTTCACATTTTCTTGGATCACCACAGGCGCCATAAGATCCAAAACAGTTGTAACCAAAATTAGGCGTGATCAATCCTTCATCTAAAGCAATTAATGCACCTAAAGGTTTAAAGGTAGAACCTGGGGGATATTGTCCTTTAATCGCACGATTGTAGATAGGCCTAGCCGTATCTAAAAGTAATCTGCCAATTGTTTTTCTTCTTTGACTACCTGTCAATAAATTTGGGTTGTAGCCTGGACTAGAAGCCATCGCAATCACGCCACCTGTTTTAGGATTGATGGCAACCGCACTCCCAATTTTATTCTGCAATAATTTTTCTGCTAGTTGTTGTACTTGTACATCCACGCTGGTGTATAAATTTTTTCCTGCAATGGCGACTGTATCAAATTCACCTTTTTCATAAGGGCCTTGTATCTTTCCTTTATTGTCTCTTAAAAAACGCTTTACACCTCTTTGACCCATTAAAACAGTTTCGTAATTTTTTTCTAATCCAGTCATGCCTGCATAATCTCCCATCTCATAGCCTTCTGATTCATGCTTCTTTAAAAAATTCACATCCACTTCTGCTACATAACCCAATACATGCGCAGCAGTATTATAAGGATAACTTCGTATAGAACGTTCTGACAAAGAAAAACCTGGGAATCGGTATAAGTTTTCGTTTAATTGCGCATAAAGTTCGGGTGTTAAAAAGGGTTCAAAGACGCCTGCTTTCACCCTTGTGTTTTTAATGATCGCTTCCACAATTCTTTTGCTATACTCAGCTTTATCTATATCTAGGATAGCACATAATGCAGTGGTATCCACCCCTTTAGCTTCGTTAGGGATCACCACTAAGTCATAACTAATCGTGTTTTCTAAGAGGGCCCTCTTCTTTCTGTCGTAAATGATGCCACGGTCTGGGTAAATAATTTTTCTAAATATGGCATTGTTGTCTGCAGCCAATTTATATTTATTAGATACCACTTGAAGACTCACCAATTGAGCTACAATAAGAAAAAAAATAATACCAATGATAATTTGAATAATGCCGCCTCGATTCTGATTGTATACTGACATGGATTATCTTTTTAGCTTCCTTCTGTTCAGTAAGAGTTCTACTAATAAAATCAATAGCATACTCATCCCGCTTGTAAAAAATACTTTTCCTATGAAATAGCTAAAGTTGCCAAATTGCAACCACTCTAATAACACTAAATAAAAGTGATGTATGAATGTAAGTGAAAAAATATAAAACATAAATGGTCCCCAACCCATGGTTCCAATACTTGGTTCCTTGTTTACTTCCTCAGATAATTCTTGCGCTAATAAAATATTTAAAATAGTTGGTCTAAGGTAACCAACCAATGTAGCTGCTGCTGCATGCAATCCTGGGGTATTGGTAAATACGTCTAAGCTATATCCAAGGACAAAACCCATTAAAGTAGTCGCTATTCTGCTAGTACCAAATGGCAGCCAAAGGATAAAAATAAAGTACAAATAAGGAGTGATAAATTGGTGGATAGGCGGGATCTCATTCAAAATGATAATTTGTATCAATAAGAAGAGTATAAATCTGGCGCTATTTTTTAAGATATTATTCATTGCCTTCCTCCTTTTGCTCAATATTGTTTTGAGCGTCCATTCTTTTGTTTTCAACCAAGTATACAAATTCTAAATTGTAGAAATTGGTGGCTGATTTAATATTCAAGGCCAAGAAATTACTAGAAGGGTCCTTAATAATACTTGTAACCCTGCCGATCATTAATTGTGCAGGAAAGCTAGAGGAGTAAGGACTTGTCAAAACAGTGTCTCCTATTTTAGGCGAAGCACTTTTTGAAATATTTTTTAACAATAAAATATCAGGACTTTTTCCATCCCATTCTATACTTCCAGCAATACGATCTCTTTTTAACATCGCACTTACTTTACTATTTCGATGTAAAAGACTCATGATTTTACTATAGTGGTCATTCACTTCTACCACCACACCTACAATGGATCCATCAGGACTAATTGCCGCCATGTCTTTTTTGACACCTTCTAGAGCGCCACGTTCAATCGTGATATAATTTTTTTGAAGTGTAAAACTGTTACCCACCACTTTAGCAGGGTAGTAAAAGAATTTTCTAATTTTCTCTAAACTATCTTTTCTTAAAATCAATGTTCCAGATTTTACACTCGTATCATAGGGTATAAAATTTTGTGCAAGCTCATTTCTGAGTGCCACATTTTCTGCAACTAACTTTGCATTGGTTGCTTTTAAATCAAAAAAGTAAGCCCATTCATTGTAGTAGGAGTTCACATTTCCAGCAACAGCATTATTCCAATTGCCAAAAAAAGTTTCGTGCGATTTGCTGTAAGATGACAACATGACCAACGATACAATTTGCAGTATCAGGAAGCTAAAAAAAGTAAAGTTCTGTCGTATAAAGCCAATGATATTCTTCATTAGGTATTATCTCATAATAAATGGAAAACGTTGGTAGTTTTTCAATGCAATGCCTGTTCCACGCACAACGCTCTTTAAAGGATCGTCAGCTACATGAACTGGTAATTTAATTTTTGCACTTAATCTTTTATCCAAACCTCTTAAAAGTGAACCACCACCTGTAATGTATAAACCTCTACGATAGATGTCTGCAGCAAGTTCTGGAGGTGTGGTCTCTAAAGCTTTTAAGATAGCTTCTTCGATTTTGATAATACTTTTATCCAATGCCTCTGCCACTTCTTGGTAAGAGACCATGATTTGTTTTGGAATACCTGTCACCAAGTCTCTACCATTGACTGGCATATCTTCTGGTGGATTGTCTAAATCTTTTAATGCAGCGCCCACATGAATTTTAATTTGTTCTGCAGTACGCTCACCAATTAATAAACTATGGTAACGTCTTAATGCTTCCATGATGTCGGCAGTAAATTCATCACCAGCAACACGAATACTTTGATCACAAACAATACCTGCTAATGCAATCACGGTAATACCTGTTGTACCACCTCCGATATCAATAATCATATTTCCAACTGGCTCCTCTACATCAATACCAATACCCAATGCAGCAGCCATTGGTTCGTGAATCATGTAAACTTCTTTTGCACCTGCTTGTTCCGCACTATCACGCACCGCTCTTTTTTCTACTTCAGTAATGGAAGATGGAATACAAATGACCATTCTCCAACTTGGAGGGAATAAAGGCTTCTTAGGATAAATCATTTTCATCAACTCGCGAATCATTAATTCCGCAGCGTTAAAGTCAGCGATCACACCATCTTTTAATGGACGAACTGTTTTAATACTTTCGTGTGTTTTTTCATGCATCAACAATGCCTTTTTTCCAACACCTAAAACTTCTTTCATATTATTCCTGTTCAAGGCAATAATTGAAGGTTCGTTTACGACCACTTCGTCGTTGTGGATGATCAGTGTATTTGCTGTGCCCAAGTCCATTGCAATCTCTTGGGTGAAAAAGTTAAATAAGCCCATATTCGTTCAGTGTTTTACATTCATTGGAATGATGCAAAAATCATCTAAAATCCTTGAACTACAAAGCTTTTTAAAAAAATGAACAAGAATAATTTTTGAGTAGGTGAACCAATAAACTTAAGCCTTGAACTCGTAGCCAATATCTGTTCTAAAATTCATGCCTTCGAACTGAATCAGCGCTAGCGCTTTCTTTGAAGTATCGACAGCTTCTGAAATGGTATTACCTTGCGCGGTTACGGTTAAAACTCGACCTCCATTGGTGACAATGACATCATCTTTAAATCCAGTCCCAGCTTGGAATAGCGTGGTTTTTGTTTCTTTAGTAACTAGCTCAATACCAGTGATTGGGAATCCTTTTTGGTAGTCGCCAGGATAGCCGCCACTTACCGCCATTACAGTGGCAAATGCGCCCTCATGGTATTCAATATTTACATCTTCTAATGTACCATTATCGGTGGCTGCTAAAATACTCACTAAGTCGGTTTGCAAACGGGGTAGAATTACTTCAGTTTCAGGGTCGCCAAGTCGACAATTGTATTCAATGACAGAAGGTTCCCCATCACAGTTCATTAAGCCAAAAAAGACAAAGCCTTTATAGACCAATCCCTCTTTAGCAATGCCTTGGATGGTAGGGAGTACAATCTTTTCTTCCACTTTTTTCATAAAAGCATCATCCATAAACGGCACAGGACTTACACAACCCATTCCACCCGTATTTAGTCCTGTATCGCCTTCTCCTATTCGTTTGTAGTCCTTTGCATGACCTATAATTTGGTAGTTTTTGCCATCTGTTAGTGCAAAAACACTCACTTCGATCCCTGTTAAAAATTCCTCAATCACCACCCTTGCACTCGCAGTGCCAAATTGCTTATGCTGCAACATGGACTCAAAACTTACCAAGGCCTCATTATGTGTTTTGGCAATGATTACACCCTTTCCAGCAGCTAGTCCATCTGCCTTTAAGACAATGGGTAAACTATGTGCGGCAATATATTGCTTCCCTTCTTCGTAGTTGTCAATGGTAAATTCGGCGTATCCGGCTGTTGGGATGTGGTGCCTTTGCATGAAATGCTTGCTAAATGCTTTACTCCCTTCCAATTGTGCTGCTGCTGCAGAAGGTCCTATCACATTGATAGCTTCGGTGGCTGGGTCATTTGCAAAAAAGTCATAAATGCCTTTTACAAGTGGCTCTTCTGGCCCAACAATGATCATGTCAATTTGGTGGGTTATGGCTGTCTGTTTCATTCCCTCAAAATCGTCTATTGCAATGGGTAAATTGGTCCCAATAGCCGCTGTACCTGGATTTCCAGGAGCGATATACAAATGATCACAATGGTAACTTTGTGCTATTTTCCAAGCCAATGCATGTTCTCTTCCCCCGGAACCAATTAGTAAAATATTCATAATTAAGGTGATTGCAGCACGAAAGTAAAATTTATTGAAGGGATTTTATTATTTTGTACCAATTAAATACAATTGAATATGTCAGCAGTAGCAGAAAAACATCCAAAAGGACTCTATGTCTTGTTTGCAACGGAAATGTGGGAGCGATTTAACTACTATGGTATGCGTGCCATTTTGGTTTTGTTTTTAGTGAAAGCAATGGCTTTTAATCAGAATGATGCTTCGCAAGTGTACGGAAGTTATACAGGTTTGATTTACTTAACACCTTTATTGGGTGGGTATATCGCGGATCGTTATTGGGGTAATAAGCGATCCATTATTGCAGGCGGATTGGTCATGGCCATTGGTGAATTTGTCTTGTTTTTTTGTGGCCATTTTTATGACAATGCCGCATTAGCAATGCCTTTATTTTATACTGGATTGGGTTGTATGATTGCAGGGAATGGTTTTTTTAAGCCAAATATCTCGAGCATGGTGGGACAATTGTATAAAAAAGGGGATTCTAAAATTGACGCAGCATATACTATTTTTTATATGGGTATTAATACTGGCGGTGCACTAGGTCCAATTGTTTGTGGATTTTTTGGAGACACAGGAAACAATGGAGATTTTAAATGGGCCTTTTTAGCGGGTGGTATTGCCATGCTTTTAAGTGTGGTTACTCAAATGATATTTCAGAAAAAATATTTAGTGGATGCTGATGGAGCTTCCATTGGTGATGCTCCAAATGATGCACCAAAATTGTTTCAGAAATTGCCAGTGATGGTAGGATTCCTACTCCTAATTTCTTTAGTTACAATAGCTTTAGTGTATATCGATATTAAAGTAGTGAGTTATTTATTCTGGTTATTAATTGCATGTATTCTTTTAATCGCATTCATTATTTTCTCAGATAAATCATTAGATGGTGTTCAAAAAAAGAAGGTGGCTGTTTTATTTACAGTGTCTTTCTTTGTGATCTTTTTCTGGAGTGCATTTGAACAAGCAGGGGCCTCACTTACTTTTTTTGCATCTGAAAATACACAACGTGATTTAGGATTTTATGTCGTGCCAACAAGTTTCTTTCAATCTTTAAATTCCATCTTTGTTGTTACACTTGCACCTTTGGTTGCTTGGATTTGGATTAAACTTGGTAAAGCAAAAAGAGAACCTTCTTCGCCATTTAAAATGGCGATGGGCTTGATGTTATTGGCATTGGGTTATTTATGGATTGCGACAGGTGTGAACGGTGTGGGCACAGGGGTTAAAGTGAGTATGATTTGGTTAATTGGTATGTATATGATGCACACTTTTGGAGAGCTTTGTTTGTCTCCAATTGGACTATCCTTATTCAATAAATTAGCACCAGTTAAATTTGCTTCTTTGTTAATGGCAGTATGGTTTACAGCCAATGCATTCGCTAATAAATTAGCAGGTGTATTTAGTACATTGTATCCTGAAAATGGTAAAACAACTTCTTTCGCAGGCTATCAAATTACCAACTTGCATGAGTTCTTTATGTTCTTTGTATTCATGGCAGGAATAGCGTCCATCATTTTGTTCTTATTGTCTAAGAAATTAAAAAGTTTAATGGATTAATAATTAAAGTAAATATAAAATATCAATCCTTCGCTCTCTATCGCTCTGCTCAAAAGTTCCCTCAGGATTATATTTATATATTTTACTTTTAATTAGTTAGACAACACCTTTGACAATTTCATCCACCACCGCTGGGTCTAATAGGGTAGAGGTATCGCCTAAACTATTTAATTCACCTTCTGCTACTTTGCGTAGAATGCGACGCATAATTTTGCCTGATCTTGTTTTTGGTAATCCAGCAACAAATTGAATTTTATCTGGCTTAGCAATAGGTCCAATGATTCTTGTTACAGTTTGTAGAATGTCTTTACGTATCATCTCTGCACTGCCATGGCTGTCTTGCGCATGCGATCCTGTATAAATAACATAAGCATAGATGCCTTGCCCTTTAATATCATGCGGATAGCCTACCACCGCACTTTCTACCACGCCTGCATGCATATTAATTGCATTTTCAACTTCCGCAGTGCCAATCCTGTGGCCACTCACATTCAATACATCATCTACACGTCCTGTGATTCTAAATTGTCCTGCTTCGTTTCTGAAAGCGCCATCACCTGTAAAATATAAATTGTTATAAGTCGCAAAATAATTGGTCCTGCATCTTTCATGGTCACCGTATGTCGTTCTGATAGCAGCAGGCCAAGCTTGTTTGATGCATAAGTTACCGCGATACATGCCTTCCCCGTCTTGCGTTGTAATTTCTACTCCTTGATCGTCTACCAAAATGAGTTCAATACCTGGCATTGGATAGGTTGCCCAGCCTGCTTTTCCAGGTGTGACACCAGCCATATTGGAAATCATGATCCCGCCAGTTTCTGTTTGAAACCAAGTATCAACAATGGGACATTTATTTTTTCCAATCTGTTCGTTGTACCAATTCCAAGCTTCCTCGTTGATGGGCTCGCCTACGGTACCTAACACTTTTAAACTACTTAAATCATGTCCCTTTACTGGTCCTAAACCAAAACCCATTAATGAGCGAATAGCAGTGGGTGCGGTATATAAAATATTCACTTTGAATTTGTCAATGATATCCCAAAACCTTCCTGCATCTGGGAAAGTAGGGATGCCTTCAAACATCATAGAAGTACCACCAGCACATAGTGGCGCATACACAATATAACTATGCCCTGTAATCCATCCAATATCTGCTGTACAAAAGAATAAATCATCAGGATTATAATTGAATGTGTTTACAAAAGTATAATTGGTGTAGACCATATACCCAGCCACAGTATGCACGACACCTTTTGGCTTTCCTGTAGACCCCGAAGTATATAAAATGAATAAAGGATCTTCTGCATCCATCACTTCTGCTGGAACAAATTGGATGCCCTGCGCTTCCACATTTTTAATTTCATCCTCCCACCAAACATCTCTTCCTTGTAACATGGACACAGCAGTTCTTGTTCTTGTGCAAACAATCACTCGCTGTATATTTTTATTTCCAATTAAAGCGTCGTCAATGACGGATTTTAATGGAATGTCTTTAGAGCCTCTAAATGCACCATCACATGTAATGATAAAATTGGCTTTTGCATCATCCAATCTGTCTGCAATACTTTGTGCAGAGAAGCCGCCAAAAATCACACTATGAATTGCGCCTATTCTTGCACAAGCCAATACAGCAATCGCTAATTCAGGAATCATGCCCATATAAATACATACACGGTCACCTTTTTTTACACCATTATTATATAGGACTTGTGCAAACTGACAAACTTTTAAATGCAGTTGCTTATAAGTGAGGATGTGGTGCTCTTCGGCTGGATCATTGGGCTCCCAAATAATAGCAGGCTTATCGCCCATGGTGGCTAAATGTCTATCTAAACAATTTTCAGTGATATTTAATTTTCCTCCAACAAACCATTGAATGCTTGGATCTTTGAAATTCCAATCACTTACTTTATCCCATTTTTTATGCCAAGTAAAATGTTCGGCAACTTCACCCCAAAACGTATTGGGGTCTTGAATACTTTTCTGATAAGCTTCGTGGTAACCTTCTAGGTTTTTAATTTGGTAAGGATAAGACATAGTCAGATTTGAAATTAGTCTTCCAAATTTACATTTTTTAAGTTGATTGAATTAACTTGAATGCTAGCAATTAAATAATTAAAATATGAGTTTCGACATAAAGCCTAGTAAAATCAGTTTAGTGATTGGCGCGTCTTCTGTTGGCACCCTGATTGAATGGTATGATTTTTACATTTTCGGGATGTTGGCAACCATTATTTCAAAACAATTTTTTCCATCAGATGCAGGCACATCAGCACTTTTAAGTACACTGGCCATTTTTGCTGCAGGCTTTATTGTACGACCATTTGGCGCACTCGTGTTTGGAAGATTAGGAGATTTGATTGGTCGTAAATATACTTTTTTATTGACCTTGGTTTTGATGGGTGGATCTACTTTTGCGATTGGCTTGGTGCCAGGCTTTGCAACCATTGGTTGGGCGGCGCCTATTTTAGTGTTGATTTTAAGATTGGTGCAAGGATTGGCACTTGGAGGCGAATACGGTGGCGCTGCCACTTATGTAGCAGAACATGCGCCAGCAAATAGAAGAGGCTTTTGGACCAGTTGGATTCAGACAACCGCCACCTTAGGATTATTTTTAGCATTGGGGGTGATTATTTTAATAAGATCTAATCAAGGTGTCGAAGCATTTAGTGCAGAATGGGGCGGATGGAGGTATCCATTTTGGATGTCGATTATTTTAGTGGTGGTGTCTATTTTAATTAGGATGAAAATGAGTGAGTCACCCATGTTCACTAAATTAAAATCAGAAGGTAAAACTTCTGCCAATCCTTTAAAAGAAAGTTTCGGACAAAAAGCCAATTTTAAAATGGTCCTCTTAGCCTTGTTTGGCGCAGTGATGGGACAAGGCGTGATATGGTATACGGGTCAGTTTTACGCACAAAGTTTTATTGAGACTGTTTGTAAAGTTGAATTTGTACAGTCCAGAAATTTAATATTATGGGCTATTTTATTTGCCACCCCTTTCTTTGTGGTGTTTGGTTATTTGAGTGATCGCATAGGAAGAAAGTGGATTATGATGTTTGGGATGTTAGCAGGTATAGTAACATACAGGCCCATTTATCAATATTTTTTAGATGCCACCAATGCAAATAATAGAACTGAAAAAATTGATTTAGCAAATACTTTTGTTTCTGAAAAGTTGGCCATTGTGGATGAAAAAGTTTGTACAAAATTATATGTGGTGCAAAAGATAGACACAGCATATATCGATGGTGCTAAATTTAGTTATACCAAAACAGACACTTTATTTTTAACTGATATCATAAAAGATGCAAGTACTACAAGTATTTATTACACACAACCAAATGCAATGGATGCCGCCAAACTAGACACCATTGTGGTAAAATTAAAACCCACTAAAGGCGCTTTTTTGGATGCCACTAAAACACAGGAAGTGACCATTGCGGCTGCTTCTTTGAAACCAAATATAGTGGTAGAAAAAACATTAGATCAATCAACTTACTGGAATTTAATTTGGTTGGTTTTTGTACAGATATTGTATGTCACTATGGTTTATGGACCAATCGCCGCTTTCTTGGTGGAATTATTCCCAACTAAAATCCGTTACACTTCTATGTCTTTGCCTTATCATATTGGCAATGGGGTTTTTGGTGGCTTGGTGCCTTTCTTGGGCACCTTGATTGTGGAGTTTACAAAAACTGCAGACAATCCTGCTGGGGATCCGCTTGCAGGATTATGGTATCCAATTGGTGTTGCCTCTATTTGTTTATTCATTGGAGTGATTTATTTAACCAATAAAGTGGACAAGGAAGTCATGGACTAAAAAAAATAATATGAATACGATAAAAAAAATATTGGGGTTGGTTTGGATGTTTTTAGCGCCAGCAATCATATGGTTTCTAGCATCCCAAGCCATCCAAAAAATTGCCGCTGCTAATAGTTTAACTAAGTCCAATGTGACTTTACAATGGGTGATTATCCTGACCATTTTCACGCCCATTTGTATTGGTTTCTTCATTTTTGGATACTATGCATTTAAAGGAGAGTATGATCAATTGCCCGCAAGCTCTCAAGATCTAGAATAATGCTTTACTTTTGAGTATGTCATTGAATGTACAAGCCATATCCAAAAAATTTGATCAATTCCAAGCAGTTGAACCCCTGAGTTTTAACATTCAGCCAGGCGAGATTGTTGGTTTTCTTGGGCCAAATGGCGCAGGCAAGAGTACCACTTTAAAAATGATTGCAGGCTGTCTAAGTCCAGATGCAGGTGCTATTCAGTTATCAGGCATGGATGTTCAAAAAGACGAAGTCGCTTATAAAAAAAGGATTGGTTATTTGCCAGAATCCAATCCTTTATATGAAGACTTATTTGTAATTGAATATTTAAGTTTCTTAGCCAATGCCCATGCAATTGCAGCTCCAGCAAAAAGAATTCAAGAAGTGATTGCACAAACAGGATTGCAATCCATGCAGCATAAAAAAATTGGACATTTGTCTAAAGGTTTCAAGCAAAGGGTGGGGATTGCAGCAGCAATTTTGCATGCACCTAAATTGATTTTACTAGATGAACCTACTGCTGGTTTAGATCCAAATCAGTTGATTGAAATTAGAGCCTTGATTCAATCACTCAGTGCGGATGCCATGATTTTATTTTCATCTCATATTTTACAAGAAGTAGCTGCTATTACAGATAGGGTATTGGTGTTGCATCAAGGTAAATTAGTTGCCAACCAAACCATTTCATCTCTAACACAATCTAGTCAACACAATTTACTAGTGCAATTTCAAGAAGACATCACAGCACACCTTGAGCCTATTCAATTCAAATACAATTTAATAGCGCAGGAAGACAAACGCACGTTAGTCATTCAAGCCAAAGACGCAGTGGACTTAGATCAGGCGAGACAGTATATCATGGGCTTGGCTTTGGATAAAGGCTTGCATATAGAACGTTTGCAGACGCAAGAAGTAAGTTTAGAAGAAATCTTCAAATTGCTTACCCATTAAAAAAAATGGGTGTAAATTGCGCAAACAAAAAGCAATCAATTTTTTAGAAAAATAAATCATCCAATTATGAGTTACATTATTGAGGTACATGCAAGACAGATTTTAGATAGTAGAGGTAATCCAACCGTAGAGGTAGACGTATTAACAGATGATGGCGCAATGGGTCGTGCTGCAGTGCCAAGTGGTGCAAGTACTGGTATTCACGAAGCGGCTGAATTAAGAGACAACGATAAAAAGAAATACTTAGGCAAAGGAGTATTGAAAGCAGTGAAAAATGTCAATACAAGTATTGCAGATGCATTGATTGGTTTTGATATTACATCTCAGGCTGCAATCGATCAAGTGATGATTGATTTAGATGGCACACCAAATAAATCTAAATTAGGTGCAAACGCCATTTTAGCGGTAAGTATGGCCGTTGCAAAAGCAGCAGCAGAAGAAGCAAATTTGCCTTTGTACAGATACATCGGTGGCACCAATGCAAGAACATTGCCAATGCCAATGATGAATATTTTAAATGGTGGTGCTCATGCAGACAATAAAATTGATTTCCAAGAGTTCATGATCATGCCTGTTGGCGCACCTAGCTTTAGCGAAGGTTTACGTTGGGGTGTGGAAATTTTCCATCAATTAAAAAGCACTTTAAAGAAGAAAGGATATAGCACGAATGTAGGAGATGAAGGTGGATTCGCACCAAATATTCAAAGCAACGAAGAAGCAATCGAAACAGTACTTGAAGCGATTCAGTCTGCTGGTTACAAAACAGGCACACAAATTGCAATTGCAATGGATGCTGCCAATAGTGAATTGTGGAATGCGAAGAAAAAGAAATATGTGTTCCATAAAAGTTCTGGAAAAGAAATGAGTTCAGATCAATTGGTGAAATACTGGGAGAGCTGGGTGAAAAAATATCCAATCATATCTATCGAAGATGGTATGGCGGAAGACGATTGGGCTGGTTGGAAGAATTTAACAGACACTATCGGAAGCAAATGTCAATTGGTAGGTGATGATTTATTTGTAACCAATGTGAATCGTTTACAAACTGGTATCGACAAGAAAATTGCGAATGGCTTATTGGTTAAAGTGAATCAAATTGGTACTTTAACTGAAACAATCAATGCGGTGAGCTTGGCACAAAACAATGGCTACAATACAGTTATGTCACACAGAAGTGGTGAAACAGAAGACAATACCATTGCAGATTTAGCAGTTGCATTGAACTGTGGTCAAATTAAGACTGGTTCTGCATCTCGTTCTGACCGTATGGCTAAATACAATCAATTGATCCGTATTGAGGAGCAATTAGGTGAAACTGGATTTTTCCCAACAAAGGGTAAATTGAAGTTTGGTAATAAATAATTCAAAGTAAATTGATATAGAAAGGAGCTCCATCATTGGGGCTCTTTTTTTGTGTAATTATTATTGGCGTATTCTAATAACTATACTAATTTTAGGGTAATCATTTTTTATGCAAGCAATCAAAAAAATCATTCCATTTATAGCCAATCGTTATTTTATTGCCTGCTTGGCTTTTGTGCTATGGATGCTTTTTTTTGATCAACGTAATTTTTTTCTTCAAAGAGACCGAGCAGCTGAATTAGAAAAATTAGAGCAAGCCAAAGGATATTATGAAAAAGAAATTTCTACAACGCAAGAGCAGTTGAATAATTTACAAAGCAATCCAGGTGCAGTCGAAAAATATGCAAGAGAGCGTTATCTTTTAAGAAGAGAAGGCGAGGAAGTGTATTTATTTGAGGACACTTTTGCGACCAAGGCGGAGCAGAAAAAATAAGTATTCCTTTGCATGAAAAAACAAGCACGTTATCAGGGAGTCATTGATTATTTTTTAGCAAATGTACCTATAGCAGAAACAGAACTGACTTACGACAATCCGTTTCAATTATTGGTGGCTGTGATACTTTCTGCACAATGCACCGACAAGCGTGTAAACTTAACCACACCAGGCATTTTTAAAAAATATCCGGATCCTGCATCCATGTCCAAAGCGCGCTTTGACGATTTATTCCCTTTGGTGCGAAGCATTTCCTATCCCAACAATAAAACTAAACACCTCATTGGCATGAGTCAATTATTGATGAACACCTTCAATGGAGAAGTGCCCATGACGATTGATGATTTAGTAAAATTGCCTGGCGTGGGTCGTAAAACAGCCAATGTGATTACCAGTGTGATTGACCAACAACCTAATATGGCGGTGGATACCCATGTATTTAGAGTGAGTAGAAGGGTTGGATTGGTGCCTATGACTGCAAAAACGCCACTCGCTGTAGAGAAAGATTTAATTAAAAATATACCATCTGTTTTAGTGCATAAAGCGCACCATTGGTTGATCTTGCACGGACGTTATACTTGTTTAGCGCGAAGTCCAAAATGCGATACATGTGGCATCACAGAATTTTGTAAATACTTTGAAAAAGAAATGAAGAAAAAAGAGGTTAAGATAAAGGTATCCAAGATATAAGAAAACTAGAATGTATAAAAAAAGCGCTTCGATTTTTCGAAGCGCTTTTTTTATTATAAGTAAGATTCAATCTCGGTAACCAATTCTAGTTTTGTAATTGGAATACCCATGATTTTATTGTAGGCTTTTGCATCCACCAAATACTGGTCTCGGATTATTTTTATCAATTGACCATTGTTAATTTCTGGAATTAAAATGGTTTCAAACCCAGCTAAAATTTCACCTAAGTTTTTTGGGAAAGGGCGCATATACTTAATGTGGGTATGACTTACAGACTTGCCTTGACTTTGTAATTGCAATACAGCACTCTTGATGGTACCATAAGTAGAACCCCATCCAAGTACCAATACTTTTCCTTTATTTGCACCACTGTCTATTGTTTGCAAAGGAATGAAGTCTGCTATTTTATCAACTTTAGCTTGTCTCATTTTCACCATGAATTCATGGTTCTCTGGATCATAGCTTACATTGCCCGTTTCGTGTTGTTTTTCGATACCACCAATACGATGTTCTAATCCTGCAGTACCAGGAACAGCCCATGGTCTTGCTAATTTTTCGTCTCTTTTATATGGTAAGAATTTTTCTTCACCTTCTGCTAAACTTGTTTTGAATTTGACTTCAATCCCAGGTAAGTCGGCAGCAGCAGGAAATTTCCATGGCTCTGCACCATTGGCAATATAGCCATCACTTAAAAGAATCACTGGTGTCATATGTTGTAAAGCAATTTTCACTGCTTCAAATGCCATAAAGAAACAGTCGCTTGGAGTAGATGCAGCTAATACAGGAATCGGCGCTTCTCCGTTACGACCATAATATGCTTGCATTAAGTCACTTTGCTCTGTTTTAGTTGGTAAGCCTGTTGATGGTCCACCTCTTTGAATATTGATAATCAACAAAGGAATCTCTAACATGGTCGCTAAACCAATTGCTTCGGTCTTTAATGCCATACCTGGTCCCGAAGTGGTCGTCAATCCAATCGATCCACCATAACTCGCCCCGATTGCTGCAGTAATCCCTGCAATTTCATCCTCGGCCTGAAAAGTTTTGATACCAAAATTTTTGTACTTACTTAATTCATGTAAGATATCAGAGGCAGGTGTGATTGGATAAGACCCAAGGAATAATGGCAGGCCACTTTTTTGTGAAGCTGCAATTAAACCCATTGACAATGCTTGATTACCCATGATACTTCTGTAAGTACCAGGTTCCATTTTTGATTTTTCTACTTTATACCTTGCATTGAATAATTCAGCAGTTTCACCATAATAATAGCCTGCTTTCAAAACATCAATATTGCTCTTTAAAATATTTTCTTTCTTGCCAAATTTCTCTTCTAAGAAATCGATCGTGTTGTCTAAGTTTCTATTGTATAACCAATAAATTAAACCAAGTACAAACATATTCTTTGCACGATCACGTTCTTTAGTGCCTAATTCTGTATTGGACTTTAATGCTTCTCTTGTCAATTTTGTGATATCCACTTTGGTTAATTCATAACCATCTAAACTCCCATCTTCCAGAGGATTGATTCCTTCTGGATAAGCAGCTAGTCTTAAATTTTTTGCATCAAATCCTTCTAAATTTGCAATAATTTTTCCACCTTTTTTTAGACCTTTCAAATTCACTTTTAAAGCCGCAGCATTCATCGCCACCAACACATCACAAGTATCACCTGGTGTATAAACAGGATTTGAGCTAAAATGTATTTGGAATCCACTCACACCTGGAAGGGTGCCGATAGGGGCCCTAATCTCCGCAGGAAAATCTGGGAAAGTCGCTAAGTCTATTCCTAGTAAGGCGGTATTATTGGTAAATTGCTGGCCGGTTAACTGCATACCGTCTCCACTATCACCAGCAAATTTGATTACGACATCTTGTAAAACAACTTCTTCTTGCATATGCATCAATTGGATGACAAAGTTACAAAGCATCCCCTCTAAAACCGCATCTTTTATCGGATTATTCTAATTTCTTAACTAAGTTTGCGCCTTCAATATCAATGTTTTATGTCCATTTGGCCCCTTTTTTACCTGATTAGCCAATGTTTTATGCTTTGGTTCAGTACGATTGGGCCAGTTATAAGACAGTCTGGACAACCAAATGCGCAAACAATTGTACAGGAACAGCATTTCTCTCAAAGTCCATTGGATAGTAACACAAAATACCTTTACCTCAGTTTTGACGACGGCCCCTTATTTGGCACTTCGGCTTGTATTGCTATCTGTGAATATGAAAATGTACAAGCATCCTTTTTTCAAATTGGGTTACATCAATCCAGGTCAAATTGGGGTAAAAAATTATACAATCGTATTTTAAGTCGTCCCGATTTATTTTTATTGAGTAACCATAGTTTCTCGCATACTTATGGAAAATATGTACAGTTTTACAAACAACCAGATTCAGCATTAGCTGATTTTATGTATGCAGCAGATGTATTAGAGACAACCAATAATATCGTTCGATTACCTGGTAACAATGGATGGAGGACAGACAGTATTCAATTTTCTAGTAAAATGGTCCGCCCATTATTGCATAAATTAGATAGTGCAGGATACAATGTGGTAGGATGGGACTTGGAATGGCAATACACAAACAAAGGACGCCCTATTCAATCTGCTGCATTTATGGCCAAGATGGTGGATAGCATGTTTGCCTTGAAAGCCTGTAAAACCAGGAATCATTTAGTGGTATTAATGCACGACCATATGTTTAGAAAAGAAGCCGATTCTGCGCAGCTGCTTGAATTCATCCATTTGCTTAAATCGGGTAATCAATACCAATTTGCGCGTTTAGACGCTTATCCTGGCTTGAAAAAATAAAGGATTAACAATTAATAAAGACGGCGTTTCGTTGCAATTTTGTATTTTTATAATAGCAAAAATTTATAATTATGTCAGCATTTAAAACAGGTAATCCAACCTTAACAGAAAAAATATTTGATAAGTCATTACACGACAATGCAAATGCATTTGGCACAATGAGTGTGCGCGGTACAATCAACAAATTCGGTTTTTTATTATTGATGGTGATGGCTTCGGCAATGTACGTTTGGAACGTCTATGCAGAAGGGAATACCAACACGGCAACCACTTTAATGATTGCTGGAGCAATTGGTGGATTGGTATTGGCATTGGTGGTGATGTTTAAGCCACAATGGGCAGGTTATATCACACCAGCATACGGTATTTTAGAAGGATTGTTTATTGGTGGAATTAGTGCATTTTTCAATGCCATGTTTGCCAAGAATTATCCAAATATTATTTTACATGCAGTTGGATTAACATTAGGCGTGGCAGTGGCGATGTTCTTCTTGTATAATTTTAGAATCATTACAGTGACCAACAAATTAAGATCCATTATCATGTCCGCTACCATGGGCATTGGTTTATTTTATTTGATTGTATGGATTGCAGGCATGTTTGGTTTTGAAATGGGTTTTGCTTTTGATAGCTCTCCATTGAGCATTGGCATCAGCTTATTCATTGTAGGCATTGCTGCATTAAATTTATTATTGGATTTTGATTCGATCGAAAAAGCAGCCGAAATGGGTGCGCCAAAATACATGGAATGGTATGGTGCTTTTGGTTTACTTGTCACTTTAGTTTGGTTGTACTTAGAAATTTTGAAATTATTGAGCAAGTTGAATTCTAAAGACTAATGGAATATAAACGCGGTAGTCTAAGTAACGAAGAGTTGATTCATTTATACGAGTCCATTTTATGGCCAAGAATGATTGAAGAGAAAATGTTGGTCTTACTTAGACAAGGAAAAATTAGCAAATGGTTTAGTGGCATTGGGCAAGAAGCGATTGCAGTGGGCGCTACATTAGCAATGGATCCTACCGAATGGATTATGCCTTTACACCGAAATTTAGGGGTGTTCACTTCGCGCAAAATGCCTTTGACAGATTTATTTAAGCAATGGCAAGGCGACAGAAGTAGTTATAGCAAAGCAAGAGAAAGAAGTTTTCATTTTGGCAGTAAAGCGCATCATGTATGTGGTATGATATCACATTTAGGGCCTCAATTGGCCATTGCAGATGGTGTTGCATTAGCTTATCAACAAAGAGGTCAGTTAAAAGCAAGTATGGCTTTCACAGGGGATGGCGGAACAAGCGAAGGTGATTTTCACGAAGCCTTGAACGTAGCTGCTGTTTGGGATCTGCCAGTTATTTTTATCATCGAAAACAATGGGTATGGTTTAAGTACACCAACGAACGAACAATATAAATGTGATCATTTAGTAGACCGCGCCAAAGGATACGGGATGGAAGGGATTCGTATTGACGGCAATAATATTTTGGAAGTGTATCAAACTGTAAAAGGCGTTCGTGATTATTGCATCAATCAACAAAAACCTTATTTGATCGAATGTGATACTTTCAGAATGCGAGGACATGAGGAAGCAAGTGGTGTAAAATATGTACCAAAACATTTGATGGAAACCTGGTCCTTGAAAGACCCAATCAAAAATTATGAGCAATTCTTAGTGCAAGAAAATGTACTTACAGAGATGCAAGTGGCAGGTATCCGTAACCGATTCAAAGATCAAATGGAAGCGGATATTAGAAAAGCTATGGAGCCTGAAACTTTTGAGCCTTCTATTGCGGATGAATTAGTGGATGTATTTGCGCCGATTCCAGCAAACACCATTCCAAATTTTAATTTGGTAGAGACGACACAAAAAACAAATAAAAGATTTATTGAAGCCATCAGTGATGCATTGAGACAATCGATGGAAAAATATCCAGAGATGATCATTATGGGGCAGGATATTGCTGAATATGGTGGGGCATTTAAAATAACTGAAGGATTTGTAGATCAATTTGGAAAACAAAGAATCAGGAATACTCCTATTTGTGAAAGTGCGATTGTTGGTGCTGCACTAGGGTTAAGTTTGGAAGGCATGAAGTCGGTGGTGGAAATGCAATTCGCAGATTTTGTGACCGTCGCTTTTAATCAAATTGTCAATAATTTAGCGAAGATGCATTACCGTTGGGGACAAAATGCCGACGTGGTGGTGCGCATGCCAACAGGCGGTGGGGTAGGTGCAGGTCCTTTTCATTCTCAATCCAATGAAGCATGGTTTACGCATGTGCCAGGATTGAAAGTGGTGTATCCTTCTAATCCAACAGATGCAAAAGGATTATTGATTGCTGCACTAGCAGAACCAAATCCTGTTTTATATTTTGAACATAAAGCTTTGTACAGAAGTATCGAAGAAGAAATTCCAGATGCGATGTATCAAATTGAAATTGGTAAAGCGCATATTGTTAAAGAAGGTACAGACGCAACAATTATTACCTATGGCATGGGGGTGCTTTGGGCAAAAGCCTATCAACAAGCACATTCGGATCAGTCTATTTATATTCTGGATCTAAGAACATTGTCACCATTGGATTATACTGCGATTGAATTAGCGGTAAAAACAACAGGTAAATTGATGCTCTTGCATGAAGACAATCTAACAGGCGGTATTGGTGGTGAGATTAGTGCATGGGTTGCAGAGCATTTCTTTGAATATTTAGATGCACCTATTATGCGTTGCGCATCTTTAGACACACCTATCCCATTCAATAAAACATTGGAAAAGCAATACATGGCCAATGATCGCTTAGAAGAAATGATGCAGAAATTACTAAGTTTTTAAAAATAAAATAGCCCTTAAATATTTAAGGGCTATTTTATTAAGATCAAATGAGTTCTTAGTGTTGATTATTGTAATTTTTAAAAAATCTTATTTTTTAAAATAAATCATAAAAGTTAGAATGAATAACCCGACAGATTCTAATCAGGGTTATTCATTCTATAGACACGTAAAAAATTCCCACCCAATACTTTTTTGATGTCCTTATTTGAATAACCTCGAGCCATCAATGCTTTAGTGAAATTAGGATAATCCAATACAGTGCTCAATCCTTGTGGCGCTGAATTAATGCCATCAAAGTCTGAGCCAATGCCGACATGATTTATTCCAACAAGTTTAACAATATGGTCAAAGTGTTGCATCAATTGTTCAATGGTAGGCTTGATGGCTTCGCTTTCTGTTTTATATTTATCTGATATCATTGTGAAAGCATATTCTCTTTGTATGCCTGTAGCCAATAAGGAATCTATTTCTGCGCTATGTGTCTTTCTAAATGCCATATCTTTTTTGCTAAAATTACTATCAACAAATCCCGAAAAAAAGTTCAAACAAATTACACCACCATTTTTTCCAACGGCTTTAATTTGATCGTCTTTTAAATTTCTCGTTACTGGACAAATACTGAAAGCATTACTATGCGATGCGATGACAGGCTTTGTAGTGGTATTGATGGCATCCCAAAATGTTTTTTCTCCTACATGAGACACATCCACGATGATGCCTAATTGATTCATTCTATTAATAATTTGTTTTCCAAAATCATTCAGCCCTTTTTGTCCCGTGTATTTTGAACTATTTTCTGCAGTGTGTGAACTTGCCCATGAAGGGGAGTTATTCCAAGTCAATGTCATATAACGTACACCGCGGTTATAAAATGTATCTAATCGATTGATATCGTCTTCGATCATATGTCCACCTTCTACGCCATACTGTGCTACAATTTTTCCAGCTTTTAAAGCAGCTTGAATGGTTTTCCAATCTTTAGCCACCACCATTTTATCGGGATTTCTTGCTGCAACAGCGTCTATTGTATCCATTTCACGCATGGCCCATGCATAAGGATTTACTTTTTCACCATCGCACCAAATGGAAAACAATTGATAATCCAATCCACCTTCCTTGAATCTTTTTAAATCGGAATGATTGATACCTGTCAAGTCTTGGTCAAAACTTACTTTTTTTTCGATACATGCCGTAGGTGCGTCATTATGGGTATCTACTAGGATGGATTTAAAATGTATTTTTTGGGCAAATCCAGACAAGCTAATAGCGCAAAAAACGACGGTGAGGTATTTCATAGGTGGGATCCTTTTTATTGACAACTAAAATAGCTATTTTTGCGCACAGAAAAACGACTATGTTAGATAAATTAGAAGCCATAAAAGCAAGATTTGACCAAGTAGGGGTGGCTTTGACCAATCCAGAGATCATCAATAACCAATCCGAATTTGGCAAATACAGTAAGGAATATCGTTCTTTAGAGAAGATTGTCATTCCTTATGAGCGCTATGTGAAGGTGTTGGCAGAACATAAATTTGCAAAAGAGTCTTTAAACGGAGATGATGCAGATATGCGTGAATTGGCAAAAATGGAAATGCCTGCATTAGACGAAGAAAAAGAAGCTTTAGAAAAAGAGTTGACTAAGTTGTTGATTCCAAAAGATCCTCAAGACGATAAAAATGCAATCATTGAATTAAGAGCAGGAACTGGTGGAGATGAAGCAAGTTTATTTGTAGGTGATTTATTGACGATGTACACGAGGTATTGTCAGAAAAAAGGTTGGAAGGTAGCTGTTGCAAGTGAGAGTGAAGGATCTGTAGGTGGCTATAAGGAAGTAATATTAGAAGTGACAGGTGAAGATGTATATGGTACTATGAAATTTGAAAGTGGTGTACACCGTGTACAAAGAGTACCTAGTACCGAAACACAGGGTCGTGTGCATACATCGGCTGCAACTGTGGCTGTGATGCCAGAAGCAGAGGAAGTGGATTTTGTATTGAATCCGGCAGATGTGAAAATGGAAACTGCGCGAAGTGGTGGTGCGGGTGGACAGAACGTAAATAAGGTAGAGACTAAAGTTATGTTGACGCATATTCCAACAGGTACGGTGATCATCTGTCAAACAGAGCGTTCACAGTTAGGTAACCGTGAAAAAGCAATGGGTATGCTTCGTACAAAATTATTCGAAGAACAAGTGCGTAAACAAGAAGATGAAATTTCAAGACATCGTAAAACATTGGTGAGTACAGGTGATAGAAGTGCAAAAATAAGAACCTATAACTGGCCACAGGGTAGGGTTACAGACCATCGTGTGAATGTGACTTCATATAATTTAGATGCTGTAGTCAATGGAGAGATTGAAGAATTTATCGAAGCATTACAAATGGCAGAGAACGCCGAAAAAATGTTAGTGCAGCATTAATTTGCTAAACTTTGTTCCCACTCCCAAGCTGTACGCATCATCGATTCCAAATTGTATTGACAATGCCATCCTAATTGTTTAACTGCATGGTCGTTGTTGGCATAAATAGAAACAATATCACCAGCTCTTCGTGGGCCAATCTCATAATTCAATTTCACACCAGATACTTTTTCAAAAGCATGGATTGCTTCTAAAACAGTAATACCATTCCCTGTACCAAGATTAAATACTTCACAACTATTCGGTTGATTGTTTTTCATGGAATATTGAATAGCAAGTGTATGTGCATGTGCGATATCGCAAACATGAATATAGTCTCTAATACAAGATCCGTCTCTTGTATCATAATCGGCCCCATGTACTTGCATTTTAGGTAATTTGCCAATAGCAGTTTGTGTAATGGCAGGTACTAAGTTCTGTGGTCGACCAATAGGTAATTCTCCAATAGCAGTAGAAGGATGAGCCCCTACAGGATTAAAGTACCTGAGTAAGATCGTTGATAAAGGATGTGCCAATGCAGCATCTTTTACAATGGTTTCTCCCATTTGCTTGGTGGCACCATAAGGAGAAGCAGCTGTTTGCAATGGCGTATTTTCTGTAACCGGAATGGTGTCAGGGTTGCCATACACAGTACAAGATGAAGAGAAAATAAAATGTGGTGCATTGTACTTTACAGCCATCTGTAACAAATGGACTAGGGAGCTAATATTGTTCTCGTAATAATCTAAAGGTTTTTCAACAGATTCTCCAACTGCTTTATAGGCAGCAAAATGAATGATACCAGCAATATCTGGGTTGGCAATAAATACCGCTTCTGTAGCTGCTTTATCAGTTAAATTGACTGTGTAATTTTTAATTTTCTTACCAGTTATTTTCTCGATACCCAATAATGAATCATCTGATGCCCTAGATAAATTATCAATAGAGATCACATTGAATCCATTTTCAACTAAATCCACAATGGTATGCGCGCCAATAAATCCACAACCACCGGTAACAAGAATAGTTTGCATTAAAAATTTTTAGAATACAAAGAAACGAAATTATTAGGGAAAAAGCACCAGGTGCTATTGAGGCAATGTAAATCCAATGGTGGTACCCACATTCAATTGGCTTCTAACATGGATATTTTCACCATGTGCTTCTATAATATGCTTGCAAATGGCTAAACCTAGTCCTGAACCTCCAATATCTCTGCTTCTTGCATCGTCTGTTCTGTAAAAACGCTCAAACAATCTTGGGATATGGGCTTCATCTATACCAATGCCATTATCGGTAATTTCAACCAAGATTTTTTTATCTTCTAAATGATACACGCTAGCAGTGATTTCTCCATCTATTTTTCCGTATTTAACTGAATTCGAAAAGATATTCACTAAGACCTGATAAATTTTATTTTTATCTGCAAAAACTTCAATAGGTAGTTCACTCCCTTTTTTGAATTGAAATTGCATATTTTTTTTCAGCAATTTGACATTTAAGTTTTGAACTACTTCTGTAATTAAATCTTGCATGATAAAATGCTGTTTTAAAATAGAATCTTTATTGATCTCTAAGTTAGTGATCACATCCACGTCATTCAAAAGACCTACTAAGCGTTGAACATTGGCTTCAGCTTGCCCAATAAACTTTTTACTTAGTATGGGGTCTTCTACCGCTCCATCTGATAATAATTCTAAATAACCTTGAATTGCGAAAATGGGTGTTTTGATTTCATGAGACAAGTTTTGTAGAAATTCTTTTCTAAACTGTTCATTGGATTGCAGCTGTTGAATTTCATACGCTTTTTGTGCAGCCCATTTTTCAACATCTTCTCTTACCTCATCAATGCCTTTTCGGGGTAAAATATATTTTTGATAAGCTTCTTCTCTTTTACTGGCTTTAGTATAAGAAATCAACTTATAAATAAGTTTTATTTTTTTGTAAATAAATAATTCTAGTATTTGATTTACCAAAAAGTAAATCACTGCAAAACAAGCAATAAAATAAACTAAAAGCAATTTCCAATTTGCAATCAACACAAATACACTCAATGCAATCAAGCTTGACAAAATTAATGCAGTAAGTAATGCCAATTGCTTTGGCGAAAGGTTTTTGTCTTTAAACATGTTGTGATGAAAATGTAAGTCTAAAACAAAGGTATTCAATTCTTTTTAAAAGTACTTTGAATCAGTTGGATCAATAGTTTCAACTAATAGTCAAATTTGTATCCAACGCCCTTAACAGTTGTGATACATTCAATACCTAATTTTACCCTTATCTTTCTAATATGTACGTCAATGGTTCTATCCCCAACAATCACATCGTTGCCCCAAACCTGAGATAAAATCTCGTTTCTTAAAAATACTCTACCTGGTTGTGCTGCTAATAAATAAAGCAATTCAAATTCTTTTTTAGCCAATATATGTACCACACCTTTTAAAACAGTTTTGTATTGTTCTGAATCTATGACAAGGTCTTTAATTTGCAAGGTCTTGGTTTCTGTTGTAGCAGGTTGTATTCTTCTAAACAAAGCACTGATTCTGCTTACTAGCACTTTTGGACTAATAGGTTTATTGATAAAATCATCTCCTCCTAATTCTAGACCTTTGATATGGGAGGCTTCATCATTCAATGCAGTTAACAATACAATCAAAGTTTTGTCAAACTGTTTATTGCTTCTTAAATATTCACAAACCTCAAATCCATTGCGCTTAGGCATCATCACATCTAAAATGATACAGTCTGGATTAAATTGTTTTGCTTTCTCAATAGCTTCACTTCCGTCTTTTGCCGATTCAACTTCATAACCTGCTTTGTTCAAGTGGAAGCTTATAATTTCGATGATATCTGGTTCATCGTCTGCAATGAGTATTTTGATCGGACTATTTTCCATAATTGATAGGGCAAAAATACCCCTTAATAAGCATAAGAGTTTGATCGCGTTATATTAATTAATTGTTAACTACCCTGGCCCTTCATTATATGCAAAATATAAGGGTTTGCTTTTTTCTCTCTACCCCATGTGGTTTCTGCTCCATGGCCTGAATAGATAGTCATTGTGTCTGGTAATGGAAAGATCTGCGTTTGAATACTTTTGATTAAATCCAATGGGTTGCTTCCTGGCAAATCTGTTCTACCAACGCCATCTTTAAATATTAAATCTCCACCAATCAAAAAATCTTGTGCTTCATGGTAAAAACAAACACTACCTGGAGAGTGTCCCGGTGTCTCAAGTACCTTGAAAACATCTTTTCCAAATTGAATCAATTCGTCTTGTTGTATGTATTGGACTTTTCCTTTGTATGCTTCTGTAGGCACACCCCATCTTGCGCCACCTTCTGGTAATCGGTCAATGACTGCTTGTTCTTTCTGATGAAATAAAGCAGTTAATCCATAAGTTTCACTCACAAAATTATTACCAAACACATGGTCTAAATGACAATGTGTATTGACTAAGAGTGTAGGTGTCAAATCGTTTTCACTAATGAAGTTGGCTAGTTGCGCTTGTTCATTTTTTAAATAACAACCAGGGTCAACTATCATGGCTTCTTTATTGCTATTAAATAAGACATAAGTATTTTCTTGAAATGCATTGAAACAAAAAGTATGTATAGTCAACATGAATTATAATTTAATGCTTGATTGCTTGTAGGATATTTTTTACAATGCCAGGACCTTCATAAATAAATCCAGTCCATACTTGCACTAAACTTGCGCCTGCATCCAATTTTGCTTTTGCGTCTTCTGGTTTAAAAATACCACCACTTGCAATGATGGGTAATCTGTCACCAATGCCTTTGTATAAATAATTTAAAACTTGGTTCGATTTGGTCAGTAATGGCTGTCCACTTAATCCACCTGCACCAATCTCATTTGCACGTATCGTATTCGCTTCGTTTAAAAGGCTACGATCCAGTGTGGTATTGCTTGAAACCAATCCGTCAATTTTCACTTCCGAAGTCAATGCGATGATGTCATCCAATGCACTAGTTTCTAAATCGGGTGCAATTTTTAAAAGAATTGGTTTATTATTTCGATTGATGAGTTGTAGTTCAGAAAATATTTTTCTCAAGGCTTCTTTTTCTTGCAATTCACGAAGGCCTGGTGTGTTAGGTGAACTTACATTCACCACAAAATAATCTACTACTTCCTCTAGTCCAATAAAGTTGGTGCAATAATCTTTCCAAGCATCTTGGTTTACGGTCACTTTATTTTTTCCAATATTGCCCCCAATAATTAATTTGGATTGGCTCTTTGATTTTCTTTCTTTCAATCTTTGTGCAATGGCATCTACACCGTCATTGTTAAATCCCATCCGATTGATTAATGCTTTCTGATCTGGTATTCTAAACAATCTTGGTTGTGGATTGCCTGCTTGTGGTTTAGGGGTCACTGTACCAATTTCTACAAATCCAAAACCTAACATTTCTAAACCATCCAAGTGGGCTGCGTTTTTATCAAATCCGGCACCAAGACCAACTGGGTTTGGAAACTGCAAACCAAAAACAGTCTTGGATAAACTTGGATCCTGCACTTGAAATTGGTCACTTAACCATGTATTCATTACAGGCATTGCTGCTGCTATATCTAAGCCCTTCATAGATACCTGGTGGGCAGTTTCAGGAGGGAGTAAAAACAGGGTGTTTCTGATGAATGGATAGATCATGCCTCAAATTTACAATGAAATATTTAGTTGCATAAACAACTGTTTACAAAAAAGCCTACATTTATGGTGTCAATTAAAGACTTTTTTATGCAAGAAGCTTATATCGTAGCGGGTTTTAGAACAGCGGTGACTAAAAGTAAAAAAGGTGGGTTCCGTTTTATGCGTTCCGACGAATTAGCCATTGAACTCATTCAGGGTTTAATGAAATCTTTGCCTGCATTGGAACACAAATTAATTGACGATGTGATTGTGGGCAATGCTGTGCCGGAAGCAGAGCAAGGTTTGCAATTCGGTAGAATCATTGCTGCAAAAGCGTTGGGCATTGAAGTACCAGGTATCACCATCAATCGTTATTGCGCAAGTGGTTTAGAAAGTATTGCCATGGCGACTGCAAAAATCAGAACGGGTATGGCGGATTGTATCATTGCTGGTGGTACAGAATCCATGTCAATGGTGCCTACTACTGGATGGAAAACAGTCCCAGCTTATTCAATTGCAAAAGACGAACCAGATTATTATTTATCAATGGGTTTAACTGCGGAAGCGGTGGCCAATGAATATAGTGTAAGTAGAGAAGATCAAGATGCATTTGCATTGGCTTCTCATCAAAAAGCAAAACAAGCCATTGACAATGGCCATTTCAAAAAAGGCATCCTGCCAATTGAAATTACAGAGACATATATCAACGAAAACAATAAGAAAGCGACACGCAACTTTACTGTGGACACAGATGAAGGCGTTCGTGCAGACACGACTTTAGAAGCTTTAGCAAAATTAAAACCAGCTTTTGCAGTGAAGGGATCAGTGACCGCTGGTAACTCTTCTCAAACAAGTGATGGTGCAAGTTTTGTGGTAGTGATGAGTGATCGTTTAATGCAATCTTTAGGACTTAAGCCAATTGGAAGATTGGTGAACTGCGCAGTGGCTGGGGTGCATCCAAGAATTATGGGGATTGGACCCATTGAAGCGGTGCCAAAAGTATTAAGGCAAGCAGGGATGAGCCTAAACCAAATAGACCTTTTTGAACTCAATGAAGCCTTTGCTTCTCAGGCCTTAGCTGTCATAAGAACTTTGGGTTTAGACCAAGCCAAAGTCAATATCAATGGTGGCGCGATTGCCTTAGGGCATCCTTTGGGGTGTACTGGGTCCAAGCTAACTGTACAGATTATCAATGACTTAGAGCGATTAAATAAGCGTTATGGTATCGTTACAGCCTGTGTGGGTGGTGGCCAAGGTGTGGCTGGTATCATCGAAAAACTCTAAAATAACGTTCATCCATTTTTTATTGATTTTTGGGTAAAATGCAATAGCTTAGAACTTCATTATTTTAAAAAGAAAATAAAGTTCATATGCGTATTATTACCCTTGGTTCTGTGCTATTGGCAACTGTTTTGACAATTGGTCAAGCAACTGCTCAAAAAGTAAAGAAAGCAGCGCCTGCTCAAGTAGCTTCTACCGAAAAAGTAGACATCAACAAAGTATTTAAAGATTGGAAGCCAAGAAATATTGGACCAGCAAGTATGAGTGGACGTGTAACGACCATTGATGCAGAAGTGGCAAATCCAAATCATATCTGGATTGGAGCTGCATCGGGCGGTGTTTGGAAAACAAGCAATGCCGGTGTAAGTTGGACACCCGTTTTTGACGAACAACCTATTTTAAATATTGGTGCATTGGCCATTCAGCAATCTAATCCAAGCGTTGTTTGGGTAGGTACTGGAGAAGGGAATCCAAGAAACTCAATTAGCATAGGAGAAGGTATCTACAAAACAATGGATGCTGGTAGAACTTGGAAGCGCATGGGTTTAGAGCTAACTAGAAATATCCATAGAGTCATTATTGATCCTACTAATCCTAACACAGTGTATGCTGGTGCGATTGGTAATCCTTATGGTCAAAGTAAAAATAGAGGTGTATACAAAACAACAGATGGTGGAGATACATGGAATCAAATTTTATTTACCAATGACACATCTGGTCCTGGTGATATGATTATGGATCCATCTAATCCTAATAAATTATTTGTTGCAATGTGGCATCATTACCGTAATCCATATCATTTAGAAAGTGGTGGAAAGGGAAGTGGATTATATATGACCATTGATGGCGGTAAAAATTTCATCAAATTAGGAAAAGAACATGGTTTACCTGATGGCGATTTAGGTCGTGTAGGTATTACGATTAGCCGTTCAAATCCAAATATGGTATATGCATTGGTAGAATCAAAGAAAAGTGGATTGTATAAGAGTGAAGATGGCGGCTATTCTTGGAAATTAGTGAATGGTCAAAAGTCGATTGTAGACAATCGTCCTTTCTATTTCCAAGACATCATTAGCGATCCATTGAATGAAAATACATTATGGTATATCAGTCAAACAGTTCAAAAAAGTATTGATGGCGGAAAGAGTTTTGAAACCATTATTCCTTACAGTGGTATCCACCCAGACCACCATGCATTTTGGATTCATCCAACAGATAATAAATACATCATAGACGGAAACGACGGTGGAATAGGTATTACACGTGATGGTGGAAAGACATGGATGTTTGATGAGAAAATTCCTGTAGGACAATTTTACCATATTAATGTAGACAATGAAATTCCTTATCATGTGATGGGAGGTATGCAAGACAATGGTTCTTGGAGAGGTCCTGCTTATACAACTACACAAGGGGGTATTCGTAATTTTGATTGGGATAATTTATGGGGTGGAGATGGATTTGATGTAATGCCTGATGCAGAAGATGCAAATTGGGTATATGCAATGAGTCAGGGTGGTAACGTAGGAAGATACAATACCGTAACAGGACAATCTTCTTATATCAAGCCACCAGCACCAGATGCAAAAACATTATTACGCTTTAACTGGAATGCTGCAATTGCACAAGATCCATTTGATAAAAAAACAATTTATTTCGGATCTCAATTTTTACATAAGAGTACCAATAAAGGCGCTGCTTGGGAATTGATTTCTCCAGATTTAACGACCAACGATAGTGCTAAAATTGACCAAAGAGATAATGGTGGTTTGAGTATTGACATCACTGGTGCAGAGAATCATTGTACGATTATTTGTATTGCACCAAGTGCGGTACAAAAAGGATTGATCTATATTGGTACAGACGACGGTAAAGTTCAAATGACAAGCAATGGCGGTGCAACTTGGACCGATTTAACAGCAAACATCACTGGCTTGCCTAAAGGTGCTTGGATTCCTCAAATTAGAACATCTGCATACAATGCAAATGAAGTATTTGTAGTGGTGAACAATTATAGACAAGGTGATTTCGCTCCTTATATTTTCAGATCATCAGATGCTGGAAAAACTTGGACGAATATGGTGGATGAAAAGAAAGTAACAGGTTATGCATTAACTGTATTGCAAGATCCAACAGAACCAAATTTAATATTTGTAGGAACAGAGCAAGGTATGTACGTTAGTTTAGACAATGGTGTTCAATTCCAACAATGGAAAAACGGATACCCAGCTGTATCAACTTATGATTTTGCAATTCAAGAAAGAGAAGCAGATTTAGCTATCGCTACATTTGGAAGAAGCTTATGGGTATTGGATGACATCAGACCTTTAAGAAAACTTGCAAAAGCACAAACTTCTAAATTCTTTATGAGTGTGCCTCCAACTGCAATCAACTTATCTATTAAGAATTCACCTTATGAGTGGAGTACATGGGGCATGTGGGATGCGCCAAATAAACCAACTGGAATGGCTATCTCGATTTACTCAACTGATACAGTGAAGAAAGCAAAAGTGCAAATTAAAGATGCCATGGATAACGTGATTAGAAATTTGAATGTTAAATTAGATTCAACAGGTTTAAATAGAAGTTATTGGGGCTTTGAACAAAAAGGAAAAAGAGGCGCTGGTGCACCAAAATCTGGTGGTGGCGGATTTGGTAGAAGAATGGCAGAAGGTGCAGCTGATGCAAGCCCTGCAGAAGAAAGAGAATTCACTGGTAGAGATGTGTTACCTGGTAAATACAAAGTAGTGGTTACTGCTGGTAATTGGAAAGATTCAGCAATGGTTGAAGTGGCAGATGATCCAAGATTGCCAAGTAAAAACGAAGTGGTACTTGCACAGGATAAATTATTAGATCAATTGCAAGGGGTTGCAGATAAATACAATGCTGCACAAGACCAATTGGATGATGCAGATTTAATTTTAACACAATTAAAAGCGGAGTGGAAAGATAAAAAAGACAAAGGTGTTGATAGCTTGAATAAAGTACATAAAGCCATTACTGAAAAAGTGAAGAACTTAAGAGAAATGATGGTGGGTAAAAGACAAGAGAAGCAAGGCTATGGTACCGTAGCAACGATCACGCCAATAGGTATTATCCGCAATGCGAGTATGCTAGTAATGGGTAAGACTTCTATGCCAGGCGCACAAGAAGATCGTGCCATAGCAGCAGCAAAAGTGGCAGCTGATGAAGTTGTTACAAAAGTGAATGCATTCTTTGCCAAAGATTGGGCAGATTTCAGAAAATTAGTAGAAGCTACACCAATCAAAAAATTTAAAGAAATAGAAACAATAAAATAAAGACGAAGTCCTCCAATTGGGGGACTCGTTTTTTAACTTTTCAAACAAGGATTATTCATTATAAATTTCAATTATGAAAAAACTACTTTTTGTATTTCTGACATTGCTTGGACTAGTTGCTATAAGTCCTGCGCAAGCGCAAAAGAAAAAACCTACTGAAGCAATCAAGGCAGTTGAATTGACACAAGACCCCATTATTAAAGCACAAAGTTTTAGACTTGTGGGTCCGTTCAGAGGTGGACGTGCTGCAGCAGGTGTAGGCTCCTATACAGATGTAAATACTTTTTACATGGGGTCGACAGGTGGTGGTGTTTGGAAAACAACCGATGCTGGTAATAACTGGAAAAATATTTCTGATGGCTATTTTGGTGGTACGATTGGTGCCATTGCGATTGCACCATCAAATGAATCTATCGTTTATGTGGGCGAAGGAGAGAACTCTATGCGCGGTAATGTAAGTGAAGGTTTAGAGGGTATGTGGAAGTCAACAGATGATGGCAAGACATGGAAAAATATTGGTCTAAAAGAAGCACGTCATATTGTGCGTTTGATTGTGCATCCAAAAAATCCAGACATTGTATGGGCAGCTGTAATGGGTCATTTATTTGGTCCAAATGAAAACAGAGGGGTGTACAAAAGTTTAGATGGAGGCGCTACATGGAAAAGAGTATTGTACGTGAATCCACAAACTGGTGCGAGTGATTTAATTATTGATCCAAGTAACCCAGATATTATGTATGCGGGTACATGGGAATTGATTCGTACACCTTATAGTTTAGAAAGTGGTGGTGCTGGTTCTGGAATGTATAAGAGTACAGACGGTGGAAATACTTGGGAGTCTATCAAAAATAATAAAGGATTACCTAAGGGTGTTTGGGGTATTGTAGGTGTGGCAGTTGCAAAATCAAACACGGATAAATTATATGCATTGATTGAAAATGCGAATGGTGGATTGTATGTATCAAATGATGCAGGAAAAACTTGGGAATTAGCAAGTAGTGATAACAATATTCGTCAACGTGCATGGTATTATACCAAAGTATTTGTTGATCCTGCAGATGAAAATAAAGTGTACTGCCCTAATGTAAACTTTATGGTGTCTTCTGATGGCGGTAAAAACTTTACTTCTTTAAGAACACCACATGGTGATCACCATGATTTATGGATAGATCCTAAGAATGGAAAAAGAATGATTGTGTCAGACGATGGTGGTGCCCAAGTGAGTATGGATGCAGGTAGAAACTGGAGTACCATGATGAATCAGCCCACTGTACAAGTATATCGTTTGAGTACAGACAATAGTTTCCCTTATCGTATTTTAGGAGCGCAACAAGATAACTCAGCATTTAGAATTAAGTCAAGTACTTATGGTGCATTCATTGGAGAAAGCGATTTTGATGTAACTGCAGGTGGAGAAAGTGGTTATATTGTGGCTGATCCATTGAATAGTGATATTGTGTATGGGGGCTCTTATGGAGGATTAATTACACGTTATGATCATAAAACAGGAGAGAATAGAGTGATCAATGTATGGCCAGATAATCCAATGGGTGCTGGTGCAGAAGTGATGAAGTATCGTTTTCAATGGAACCATCCAATCTTTTTCTCTCCACATAATCCTAAGAAATTATACACAGCAGGTAACCATTTATTTTCTTCAGAAAATGAAGGTGCAAGTTGGAATATGTTATCTCCGGATTTAACAACAGATGATAAAACAAAACAAAAAAGTTCTGGTGGACCAATCACACAAGACAACACGAGTGTAGAATATTATTGTACGATTTTCACTGCTGCAGAATCACCTCTTGAAAAAGATTTATTATGGACAGGTAGTGATGATGGTTTGATCAACGTGAGTAAAGATGGTGGTAAAACTTGGACGAATGTAACACCAAAAGATGCCCCTAAATGGATCATGTGGAATAGAGTAGAAGTTGATCCAACCAGAAAAGGAACTGCTTATTTTGCAGGAACAAGGTATAAATTAGATGACTTTGCACCTTATATCTACAAGACTACAGACTATGGTGCTTCATGGACCAAGATCACCAATGGAATTGACCCAATGCACTTTACAAGAGCGATTGTAGCAAGTCCAAGAAAAGCAGGGGTCTTATTTGCAGGTACAGAATATGGATTGTATGTATCTATTAATGATGGTGCTTCTTGGGAACGCTTCCAGTTGGATTTACCAGTAACACCAATTACTGATTTATTGATTAAAGATCAAAACTTGATTGTAGGAACACAAGGAAGAAGTATTTATGTTTTAGACGACTTATCATTGATCGAAAACTTCCAACCTGCACCAACTGTAAATCAAGTATTCCCTATTGCAAATACCTATCGTGTGCCTCCACAAATGGGTGGCAGAAGAGGTCGTGGTGTTTCAGCAAGTATGCCTGCCAATGTAGGAACGAATCCTGCTAAAGGCGTGGTGATCAAATACTGGAAAGCGAACAGTTCAGATTCTTCTAAAGTAGAAATCGTGATCATGGATGATCAGAAAAAAGTGATCAAAAAAATAAACCAATCAGAAGTAGGTGGTCCAAGTAGCGAAGCTGGATTCCAAAGTTTTGTATGGAATATGTACCATAAAGAAGCTGAAAAACCAGAGCCTGGTTTGATTCTCTGGAATGGTTCAACAAGCCCAGTATTGGCAGCGCCTGGTAAATACACGGCGAAAGTAACTATTGATAATACGGTATCAGAACAACCATTCACGATTGTTGCTGATCCAAATTATAAAGTATCTGATGCGGACTTAAAAGCGCAGGAGCAATTTTTATTAAAGGTTGCTGGTACATTTAGTGAGATCATGAAAAATCTAAAGAGCATCAAAGAATTACGCGCTCAGATTGGCATGTTACAAAAGAAAACAAAAGATTCAGCTTTCCAAAAACAAGCAAAAGAAGTATTGGCTAGCTTAACTTCAATCGAAGAAGCATTGCACCAAACAAAAGCTAAGAGTGGACAGGATGTATTGAATTTCCCTATTCGCTTAGACGATAAAATTGCTGGTGTATTTGAATCAGCAGCATCTGGTTACACCGCACCAACACAACAAGTGCAAGGTGTGTATGAATTGTTAAAAGGACAAGTTGATGCTGAATTCAATAAGCTGGATGCACTAAAGAAAACAGGCGTTAAAAAATTAAATGATGCAGTACATCAATTAGCCATTCCAATCATTGGTGGATAATTGATTTGAATACATTGATTGCCTATAAAAAAAGGTCCCGAAATTTTGGGACCTTTTTTTTATAGGTATTAAAACGAGATTAGTGTATTAAGTTTTTATCTTATAACACTTAATAACATCTGGTATGATATTTTATTTTCGCCTATTCAAAATCTTTGTACAATAAATATTTTTTACGCATCAATTTAAAAGCAGCTAAACCTGGTTGCCAGCTAGCCCTAATACTTGCAGCAGAAGCGCCTGATTTTAATTGCTCCATCAAAGTAGCGTTACCAGCTAATTTATTAAAGAAGTAGTCGGTCACTAATTTTGATTTAGGCTCAATAAAAAAACTATCCTTTAAAGGGAAAGCTTGGTACATTTCGATGATTAAATCTAAATCAATTTGATTAGGTGCTTTTTGATTGCTCAAATCCCATCCATAACAGGTTTGTCCATATAGTTTAGAACTCATTGCGCCCGTTCTTGGTCCAGGAACAAAGCTAAAACTTTTGCCTTTGATACTTGGATGGCCAATATGTGCAAACGCATGAGCAGTGCCACGTCCTTCACTCATTACCGACCCTTCAATTAAACAGGTTGTTGGATACCAATAGATGGCATTCATGTCTGGTAAATTTGGTGAAGGTGCAATATTGAAAGTATACATGGAGGTATGGGCATAATTTTTACAAGCAATCACAGTGAATTGAAGTGGGTTTGCTGTTTTATTGATATTGCTATCTGCAGGCGCAGTCAACCATTTTTCACCCACCAACATTTTAGCATATTCGCCAATGGTCATACCATATACAGTTGGAATCTGCTTCTTGCCAACAAAACTACTAAAGGGTTTTTCTAAAACAGGCCCATCTACATAATGTCCATTTGGATTTGGACGATCTAAGATAACTAAGGGTTTATTATTAGCCCATGCCGCTTCCATATAGTATTGAAGCGAAGAGATATATGTATAAAAACGGGTGCCCACATCTTGAATATCAAATAGCAATACATCTACATCCATCAGGTCCGCTTCGCTTGGGCCATATTTTTTTCCATAGAGTGAAACTATTTTTACGCCTGTTGCTTCATCTATACCATCCTTGGTTTTTTCACCAGCGTCTGCTGTACCTCTAAGGCCATGTTCTGGTGTAAATACTTTTTGAATTTGAATCCCACTCGCAAGTAAAGTATCTATCAAATGCTTATTTCCAACAGTGGCAGTATGGTTGGTAAACAAGCCCACTCTTTTATTTTTTAAAAGCGGCAGGTATTGCGCTGTTTGATAAGCACCTGGTAAAATAGGTGCTGTTTTTTGAGCCGCAGTATTTAAACTTAAAAAAAGTAAAATACCAGCTAGGTAAATCATCGTTTTGTTTTTCATACACTAGTATAAATATTTTCCAACAATAGGCATTCTTCTTCCCACGCCGAATGCTTTTGGCGATATTCGAATAATGGGACAAAATTGGTTGCGTTTGTATTCGTTGGTATTCACCATTTTTAAAGTACGATCTACTAATGCTGCATCAAATCCAAGTGCTTTGATGTTGGCAGGATCTGCGCGTTTTTCTATGTATTGATATAAAACTTGATCCAGTATGGCATAGTCTGGTAAGCTATCACTGTCTTTTTGATCTGGTCTTAATTCTGCACTTGGTGCTTTTTTAATAATATTTTTTGGAATAATTATTTTAATCGAATTAATATAATTCGCTAATTCATACACTTGTAATTTATAACAATCACCTAAGACGCCTAATCCGCCAGCCATATCTCCATATAATGTGCCATAGCCTGTTGCCAATTCACTCTTATTAGAAGTGTTCAATAAAACATAACCTAATTTATTTGCAATCGC
>CAMCQV010000006.1 GCA_945877085.1 Chitinophaga pinensis | reverse complement strand
CCTGGTTTATTTAGAAACAATTATGCTTTCATGCATATCATCGGTTATGATAAAAAAGTATACGAGCAAGAAAGAACAATTATAAAAGAACAAGTAAGGCACTTGCCTAATTTAGTTATCATCGCATCTGATATCAGCAGAGACGCCATTAAGGTGGCTAAAATCAATGCATCTGTTGCCGGTGTCGAAGCACTTATTGATTTTCAGGTTTGCGATTTTGAAGCCACTAAAATGCCAGAACCCGAAGAAGGTGCGATTGTAATGATCAATCCTGAATATGGAGACAGACTAGGGGAGGAAGTTGAATTAGAAGCTACCTATGCGCGCATGGGAGATTATATGAAGAACAAGTGCAAGGGGATGACAGGCTATATTTTTACAGGTAATTTAGAATTGGCTAAAAAAATAAGATTAAAGCCAAGTCGAAGAATAGAATTTTTCAACGCTACCATTGATTGTAGATTATTGGAATATGAATTGTATGCAGGGACTAAGAGAACGGATAAAGTAACTGAAGCACCTATAGAAACGCCTTAATTAATTGTACAGCAAATAAGTTTCAATCTCTTTCTTCCAACGCTCTACTTTTATCAACACACTCATTTTTTGTAACCATTGTTGTAATGGTAAATCAAAGATGGCTTCTGCATTGGGGATGCCTAATAGTAAAGACAAATGATTTTCGCCAGTTGGATTTGCGTTTGTTTTATAAGGCATCCATGTGAATTCTTTTGGATGTATATCTTTAACAAGTTTTAGTAATATCAATCCATTGATGACTGCTGAATAATAGGTAGGTTCAATAATTTTTATTCTGATACCTTTTGTATCTTTTGTATTTCCATCTATTGTAATGGGTAAAGACAAGTTTTCAATTTTTAGATCTTCCTTCAAAATATTTTGACCTACTAACATCATAGCGGGTAAATTCATCCATTCCGCACCAATCCATTCAAAGGAATAGTTTGTACCTCTACCAACAGAAACATTGGTCGCTTCAAAAAAACAAAGTCCTGGATATAACAAAGTCGCTTCAAAATTTTGTAGTGCTGGTGAAGGATTAACCCATTTCATGATCCAATCATAAAATAAATGTTCGCGATTCCATCCCTCGCATGCAATAACATTGATATTGGCATTCCAAGATTGGGTTGCATTAAAATAAAGCGCTAATTCACCAAGGGTACATTGATGTTTTACAGGTATATTCAAACGACCTATAAAACTTGATGTGGTATCATCTAACATGGGGCCTTCAATCAAAGATTGATTACCCCCTAAAGGGTTTGGTCGGTCTAAGATGATTACCTTTTTATTCAGCTTTGCTGCTGCTTCAATCCAATAACTCATCGACCATAAATAGGTGTAAAACCTGGTGCCAGCATCTGGAATATCAAATAACATCACATCAACATCTTTCAAGTCATCTGAAGTTGGAATGTATTTTTCACCATATAAACTAATTATTGGAAGGCCTGTAATTTCATCTATTCCATCCTTCATGTATGCTCCATCTTCTCCAATTGTATTGATGCCATGTTCTGGTGAAAATATTTTGATTAAATTGAATCCAGCATTTTTTAATGCCAATCTGCATATGATACCATTATTGGTTCTCGCTGCGTCATTTGTTAAAATGGCAATACGATCCTGTTTCCAATTTGGTTCATTTTTTAAAATAATATCTACTCCAAATTTGAGTGGCATAGTATTCAATTGAAAATTAGGAACCTGATTGTTTAAATCCTGTATCTACTTTCAATGTTTCCATCACATTAAATATGATAGGGCAACGATCGTAATGCATATAGGTCGTAAATAACCTTTTATTGAAATCAGGTACATGAAAAGCAGGGAATTCCTTACAACCTGCAAAGCGATGTGAATACACACTACAACTGTTGCCGACCAAGAAATGACAGGGAATGGCATTGATCACCATTCTGCCAGACTCACCCTTGTCCAGGTATTTTTGGTCAAATTCATCCCTAGTCTGTCCTAAATGTGCAGATAAGTGGTTGGCTTCGGCATCATCAATATTGACCATCAGACTTTTACAGCAGTTGCCACAATCGGTACATTCAATTTTGGGTGAAATGGCTTCTGAAAGCTCAAAAACAGCCTTATCCAAGTTTAAACTGTCCAAATTTCTCAAAAAATCTTGAAATTGGATGTTTTCTGCTTCAAGCTCAACCGCCTTGTTTTTGATAAATTCAAGATCGGTAATCGGATATGTTGCTTTATTTTCGATGGGATAAAGATAATGCTTTAATCCTTTTATCCACATTTGCCCAGTTTTGCCAATATTTAGATTGCAAAACTTACTTGGAGTATTAGATTTGCAGCTTGATTAGGGCATTTATTGCTCATAAAGTATTGATAATTATGGCAGAAGCAAAAATTGGTGCAGAATATAACGAAGACTCCATTAGGTCATTGGATTGGAAGGAGCATATTCGACTGCGTCCGGGAATGTATATAGGAAAATTGGGGGACGGTACTGCTCCAGATGATGGTATTTATGTATTGATAAAAGAAGTAATTGATAACTGTATCGATGAACATACCATGGGATATGGTAAACAAGTTGAAATTTCTATTCATGATAAAACAGTCACTATCCGTGATTATGGTAGAGGGATTCCTTTGGGTAAAATTGTGGATGTAGTAAGTAAAATTAATACAGGGGCAAAATACGATAGTAAAGCATTCCAGAAATCTGTGGGATTGAATGGAGTGGGTACCAAAGCGGTGAATGCACTGAGCGACGATTTTGAAGTAACCGCTTACAGAGAAGGCAAACAAAAATCTGCTAGCTTCAAAAGAGGTCAATTAATCGAAGAAACAAAGGAATCAAAAACGACGGAACAGAATGGTACTTTGGTGGTATTTACACCTGACGCAACCATTTTCAAAAACTACCATTTCATTTATGAGTATATTGAAAGTCAGCTATGGAACTATTGTTATTTAAATGCTGGTTTAGTCATTCATTTTAACGATAAAAAATTTGTAAGTAAGAATGGACTTTTGGATTTATTAGAGCGCAAAACAAATCCAGATGAATTAAGGTATCCAATCATACATTTGAAAGGGGAGGATATTGAAATTGCTATTTCTCATAACAATGATTATGGCGAAGATATTTTCTCTTTTGTAAACGGACAGTTCACGACTCAAGGAGGAACACATCAACAAGCTTTTAGAGAAGCCTATGTAAAAGTAATTCGTGATTTTTATAAAAAAGATTACGAAGCATCTGATGTTAGAACAAGTATTGTTGCAGCTATTTCTGTTAGAGTACAAGAGCCAGTTTTTGAAAGTCAAACTAAAACGAAACTAGGATCGCAAAATGTAGCTGATGGCGGGCCTAGTATGAAGAATTTTATCACTGAATTTCTAGCAAAAGAATTAGATAACTTCTTGCATAGAAACCCAGCTGTGGCTGATGCTTTAAAGAAAAGAATCGAGCAGAACGAGCGCGAAAGAAAAGAATTAGCAGGGATCAAGAAACTAGCCAATGAGCGTGCTAAGAAAGCGAATTTGCACAATAAGAAATTAAGGGATTGCAGAGTGCATCTAAACGATGAATTACCAGCTAAGAATAAAGAAATCTTTATTTCAACACAGCAAAATAGTACCCTTTTTATTACTGAGGGTGATTCTGCAAGTGGAAGTATCACTAAATCCAGAAATGTAGATACGCAAGCTGTATTTAGTTTAAGGGGTAAGCCTTTAAATGCTTTTGGATTGACTAAGAAAGTAGTGTATGAGAATGAAGAATTTAACTTATTACAACATGCATTGAATATTGAAGACGGATTAGATGGATTACGTTATAACAATATCGTGATTGCTACAGATGCCGATGTGGATGGTATGCACATTCGATTATTGATGCTCACCTTCTTTTTACAGTTCTTCCCAGACTTGGTGAAAAGAGGACATGTATTTGTTTTAGAAACACCATTGTTCCGTGTTAGAAATAAACAAAAGACCATCTATTGCTATGATGAATCTGAAAAGCAAAAAGCAATCACTGAATTAGGCAATAAACCAGAAATTACAAGATTCAAAGGATTGGGTGAGATTAGTCCCGAAGAGTTTGGGAAATTCATCAATTCCGACATTAAATTGGCACCAGTTATTTTAGAACAAGGCGATCATATTCAACATTTGTTAGAATATTATATGGGAAAGAATACCCCAGAAAGACAGGAGTTTATTATCAATAATTTAAAAGTTGAATTAGACAAAGCAAATGATACACATAGTATTTAATACCGCAGATATAGCCGCTTTAGAGCAGGCTATTGAATTAGATGAATCTTTATCTGGTAAGATTATTGAGATTAAGGACGACTATGCAGTTGGCCCTTTATTGGATATTTATGAAACCGTAGGATACCAAGCAAGAAGAGATTGGTGGAAAGATGTGTTAGCAAATTCTCCTTATGAAGATCAATTAGATATTGTAGATGATAAATTAACAGTGCATCATTTAATCAATTCATTGACCCATGATGAAAATGAAATGATATGGATTTGGATGGGACAAAATGCACACGATGTTTCAGGCTATTATTGGTTAATGAGTCAGTTTAAGGAATACCAAAGTAGAATTCATGTTTTGTATTTAAATAACCTGCCATTCTTAAATGAGAAAGGCCAATTATTTTATCCGACACATTTAAGTCTAATTCAACCTAAAGAGTTTTTGAAAGCTAAAAAATTGGCTAGACCAATTACTTTGAGTGAATTTGAATTGGATCCTGATGAATGGAAGAAATTGTGTCAAGAAAATGAAGGTGTGCGATTTTTAGAAGGGGGTAAGAAATTAGTTAGCATGCATATTGGTTGTTACGATAAAGAAATTTTATCCTTACTTACAAAGAATGCTCAAAAATTACCAAGTGCTTTATCCAATATCATGGCTAAGTTAAAAGTGAAATTGGGAGATGCATTTATTGTAGCTCGATTAAAGGCATTGGAAGAAGCAGGTAAAATAGTATTTGTTGGTAATTGGACGAAGGGTTGGAAAGATATGGTAGTGCAAATGCCAGGGGGATCTTCTATTGTAAATGAAACAGAATCGTAAAATATATGTCTGTACAAGTGCACCCAATAGATGTTAAAGCAGTGGATGAACGTGGCGCATTGCATTATTTTGCGACAGACAGGACGGGTGAATTTTTATTGGTGTATAGAAATGCGGGCACAGTGAGTGGGCAACATTATCATAAAGGGATTTCGGCAGGAAAAAATCCAGAAGACATGCTTTTAGTTCAAGGAAAAGCAGATTTGCACTGGAAGAATTTAGAAACAAATGAAGCAAAAACAATTGAATTGATTGCGCCAACAAGGGTTAGGATTCCTGCAAATGTTTGGCATGAATTAACCGCAATCACAGATATTGTTTTTATTGAATTAAATAGTTTAAGTGAGGGCAGTGAAGATACCTTTCGGATCTAGTCTTTACGAATTAATATAGTTATGGCAAAAGAGAAAAATTTAAGTAGGGTCACAGAGAACGAATCTGGCGTTCAAGGACAGTATAAAAACTGGTTCTTAGATTACGCTTCCTATGTGATTCTGGAAAGAGCGGTACCTGCAATTGAAGATGGTTTAAAGCCAGTTCAAAGAAGAATCCTGCATGCCATGAAAGAAATGGATGACGGAAGATTCAACAAAGTGGCCAATATTATTGGACAGAGTATGCAGTATCATCCCCATGGTGATGCTAGTATTGGAGATGCATTGGTGAATATAGGTCAAAAGAATTTATTGGTAGAGACGCAAGGAAATTGGGGAGATGTGAGAACAGGTGATTCTGCTGCAGCTTCTCGTTATATCGAAGCTAGATTAAGCAAATTCGCACTAGAAGTGGCGTTTAATGCAAAGACAACCGATTGGGCTTTGAGTTATGATGGACGTAAACAAGAACCGGTTACTTTACCAATGAAGTTTCCACTTTTATTAGCCCAAGGTGCGGATGGTATTGCGGTAGGTTTATCCACTAAGATTTTACCACATAATTTCAATGAATTATTAGAAGCCTGTATCAAATATTTGAGAGGACGTAAATTCGAATTACTACCAGATTTTCAAACTGGAGGCATGGTAGATGCTTCGGCATACAATGATGGTAAGCGTGGCGGTAAAGTAAGGGTTAGAGCGCATATCGAAGAACTAGATAAGAAGACATTGGTGATTAAAGATGTGCCCTATGGTGTAACAACCACTCAATTGATGGAAAGTATTACCAAGGCCAATGACCAAGGTAAAATTAAAATCAAAAAAGTAATTGATGTCACAGCAGCTCAAGTCGAAATTCAAATTGATTTAGCGGCTGGTATTTCACCTGACATTACGATTGATGCTTTATATGCATTTACCGATTGTGAAATTAGCCTGTCACCAAATGCCTGTGTGATTGTGAATCAACGTCCACAATTTTTAGGTGCAAGTGACTTATTAAAACATTCAGTAGACCATACCAAAGCATTATTAAAATCAGAACTTGAAATTCATTTACAAGAGTTATTGGATAAATGGCATTTTACTAGTTTAGAAAAGATTTTCTTTGAAGAGAAGATTTACCAAGAATTAGAGAAAAAGCACCTGAACTGGGAGAAAGTAATTGATGCAATAGATAAGGCTTTTGAACCATTTAAAAAGAAATTCAAAAAACCAATTGAAAGAACGGATTTATTAAAATTAACGGATAAGCCTGTAAGAAGGATTTATAAATTAGATATAGAAGATTTAATTGCTCAAATTAAATCCATCGAGGCAGATATTAAAGAAGTAAAACATAATTTAGAAAATCTTGTAGATTATGCAGTAAGTTATTACGAAAACTTACAAAAGAAATACGGTAAAGGCAAAGAGCGTAAAACAGAATTGAAAGAGTTTGACACCATTCAAGTGAAGCAGGTTGCCATAGCCAATACAAAGCTATATATCAATAGGTCTGAAGGTTTTATTGGAACAAGTTTAAAGAAAGACGAATTCCTTTGCGACTGTACAGATTATGATGATATCATTGCATTTACGAAAGGAGGCACCATGAAAGTGGTGAAAGTGTCTGATAAAATATTTATTGGAAAAGACATCCTTCATGCTGCTGTATTTCAGAAAAATGACGAACGCACTACTTACAATATGATTTATGTAGATGGTGCTTCTGGAATAAGCTATGCAAAACGTTTTAATGTTACTGGAGTCACTAGAGATAAAGAATACGTTTTAGCTAAGAGTTTAGAAAAATCTAAAGTGCATTATTTATCCATCAATGCAAATGGTGAAGCGGAATCTGTGAAAATTGTTTTGAGTCCAAACTGTAGTGCAAGGATTAAGGAATTCGACTTTTTCTTTGAAACATTAGAAGTAAAAGGAAGAACCAGTGTAGGCAATCAGGTTACAAAATACCCTGTGAAACAAGTTAAACTTAAGGAAGCAGGTAAAAGCACTTTAGTTGGAAGAAAATTATGGTTTGATGATAAATTTGGAAGATTGAATACCGAAGAAAAGGGTTTATACTTAGGTACTTTCGAAGACGAAAAATTAATCGTCATATACAAAGACGGTAATTACGAGGTGACTGATACAGAATTGACCCAAAGGTTTGATCCTGAGAAAGTGCTTTTTATGGAGAAATTTAACCCATTAAAAGTGATTACTGCTGTCTATTTAGATAAAGAGAAATTACAGTTCAATATCAAGCGTTTTAAAATTGAGACAACTACCTTAAAAACACCATTTTCGTTTATTAAAGAAGGCAATGGCAATTATGTAGCTGCTGTGACCACGCATGTTGAACCTGTATTAGTGGTAGAATCAGGAAAGGGGACACAACTTAGAAAAGCCAAGTTCAAAGTGAGTAAAATGGTAGATGTGATGGGTTCTAAAGCAGTTGGTACCAAACTAGTTGATTTTAGCAAATCCATCGAAATGCAATGGGAAAATAAAGTAGTCATTAAAGATCCTAACGACGAACAGCCAGAATTGTTCTAAATTTATATAAACTAAGTATATGTCAACCATCAATGTAGGTCAATTCAATTTAATGCGCGTAGACCGAAAAGTGGATTTTGGTTTTTATATGGACGACGGAGCCGAAGGGATTTTGTTACCAAAACGATTTGTGCCTTCTGGTTTACAAGTGGATGATACCATTAGTGTATTTGTTTACCATGACTCAGACAATCGATTAATTGCCACCACACAAGAGCCATTTGCCGTTGTTGGAGATATTGCTGCTTTAAAAGTGGTTGCCATTACCAATCAGGGTGCATTTCTGGATTGGGGCTTAATGAAGGATTTATTTGTGCCAGTATCGCAACAATTATCAAGCATGCGTTTGGGTGGAAAATATTTGGTCAAGCTTTATTTAGACAAACAAACAGGCAGGGTTGCTGCAACAGAAAAAATTGACAATCAAATTAGCAATGACATTCTAACTGTAAAAGAAGGGGAGAAAGTAAAATTACAAGTATACAGAGAATCAGATATTGGCTATGTAGTGATTGTAAATCAAGTACATCAAGGATTGGTTTATAAAAACGAAGTCTTTACACATTTACATATTGGTCAAATGATTGATGAAGGTTTTGTAAAAAAGATTAGAGAAGATAATAAGTTGGATATTGGAATTGGAAAACAAGGTGTTGAAAAATTAGATGATGATCAACTTAAATTGATTCAGTTATTGAAATTACATAAAGGTTTTTTACCCTACCATGATAAATCCTCTCCCGAAGATATTTATGCATTTTTTGGCATCAGTAAAAAAGCCTTTAAGATGAATGTAGGTATGCTGTATAAGGCTAAAAAAATAACGATAGAGGATGGAGGGATACGTTTAATGCCTGAAGCACCAACAACATCTGAAACAAAAGAAGCTTTATAAGAAACTATTTAATTTTAATTGTATGTCTAGAGAAGTATTTATTGTTGCCGCTGTTAGAACACCAATTGGATCCTTTGGTGGGTCTTTAAAAAGTTTAACTGCAACTCAATTAGGAGCTATTGCCATTAAAGGTGCCTTGGACAAAATTCTTTTGGATTCCAATTTAGTAGATGAAGTGTATATGGGATCTGTAATACAAGCAGGCTTAGGTCAAGCACCTGCTAGACAAGCAGCCAAATTAGCTGGTTTACCAGATAAAGTGATTTGTACCACAATCAATAAAGTATGTGCTAGTGGCATGAAATCAATTGCATTGGCTGCTCAAAATATTCTTTTAGGGGATGCGGATATAGTTGTAGCCGGTGGTATGGAAAGCATGAGCAATGTACCGTTTTACAATATGCATCAACGTTGGGGTAATAAATATGGGGACACCACTTTATTGGATGGCTTGGCTAAAGATGGTTTAGTAGATGTGTATGATCAAGTGGCAATGGGTAATTTTGCAGATTTATGTGCTTCTGAAAACCAAATTTCTAGAGCAGAACAAGATGCATTTGCAATTGGAAGTTATCAAAAATCACAATCGTCTATAGAGCAAGGTTTATTTGTAAATGAGATTGTTCCTGTAGTTATTCCTCAAAGAAAAGGCGATCCAATCACAATTGGAAAAGACGAAGAGCCATTCAATGTGAAATTTGATAAAATTGCAGGTTTAAATCCTGCATTTACTAAAGATGGCACTGTCACAGCTGCGAATGCAAGTACCATGAATGATGGTGCAGCAGCACTTATTTTAATGAGTGGCGAAAAAATAAAAACACTCGGCTTAAAACCATTGGCTAAGATAACCAGTTTTGCGGATGCAGAACATGATCCTAAATACTTTACCACTGCGCCTTCATTAGCTTTACCTAAAGCCCTGAAAAAGGCTAATTTAACATCTAATGATATCAGCTTTTTTGAATTCAACGAAGCGTTTTCTGTTGTTGGTGTGGTAAACACCAAATTATTAAATTTGGATCCAACAAAAGTGAATATAAGAGGAGGTGCAGTTTCATTGGGGCATCCACTTGGATGTAGTGGCGCAAGAATCATTGTGACACTAACGCATATTCTACAAGACCATCAAGCTAAATATGGTGCAGCAGCTATTTGTAATGGAGGCGGAGGCGCAAGTGCAATGGTTATAGAAAAGATATAAGCTCGTCCATCATAATACCATAATGGCTTTCATCATAGATACATTCTCCATCCTTAATTAGCAGTAATTGTGGTGATTCATGGTGTACCTGAAAGAATGTGGCTATTTCTTTAGAAATTGCCCTAAAATTCAAGAGGTCTAAATAGTGGAAATCAACGTTTAAAGGCGTTTCTGCGCGTTCAAATCGATCCAAAGCCATCCTGCTAATACTGCATGTGGTACTATGTTTAAAAATTACCTGTGGGGTTGTAAAGGATGCTGCTTTAATTTGTTCTAGTTGTTCTATCGCGTTGATTGGATGCCAATTCATTTAAGCTGATTTTAAGGTGTAAAATTACACCATTCTTTTGAAGAATTTTAACCTGAATCTGTTATTTTCAATACCATATTGATTAACTTCGGTTTATAAATTTATCTATGCGTTTACAACTTTTCCAGCCAATCTGTTTTATTGATTTAGAAACGACAGGAATCAATGTTAGTACCGATAAAATTGTGGAAATCGCCATTGTAAAAATTATGCCAGATGGTTCAAAATCAGTTAAAAGAAAGTTGATCCATCCAGAAATGCCTATTCCAGCTGCTACCACAACTGTCCATGGAATTACAGATGAAATGGTAAAAGATGCGCCTACCTTTAAACAAGTAGCCAACGAGATTAAGCAATTTTTAGAAGGGGCTGATTTAGCAGGTTACAATAGCAATCGTTTTGATATCCCCATGTTAAATGAAGAATTTTTAAGAGCAGGGATTTCTGTTGATATTGAAACAAGAAAGCTTTTGGATGTGCAGAAAGTATTTCATATGATGGAACAACGCACTTTGACAGCAGCATATAAATTTTATTGTGATAAAAGTCTGGAGGATGCACATACTGCGGAGGCAGATGCAACAGCCACCTGGGAGGTATTGGAGGCTCAATTAGAACGTTATCCAGTCATCGGTAATACAGTTGAATCTATTGTGAAATTTACCGGAGAAGACCAAATTGTGGATTTTGCCCGTCGATTTATTATGGAAAATGGTGTTGAAGTGTTCAATTTTGGCAAGCATAAGGGCAAGCCAGTAACCCAAGTATTAAAAGAGGAACCTCAATATTATGATTGGATGATGAAAGGGGACTTCGCTTTACATACCAAACAGAAGCTAACAGAGATTTTAAATAGAACCATTTTAAATAAATAATTTATATTTAAACCTTAAAAAGGTAAACAATACCATATCCCCCAATAGAAAGTGAAGAAAATTGTCATCATACCAACTTTTAATGAAAAGGAAAATATTGCAGCTATCATTCATGCAGTGATTGTCCTAGGTAATCAATACCATGTTTTAGTAGTAGATGATGGTTCTCCAGATGGCACAGCCAATATTGTTAAAGAATTGATACAAGTTCATCCTGATAAAATTTTTATCCAAGAAAGAAAAGGGAAGCTAGGTTTAGGTACTGCATACATACACGGCTTTAAATGGGCTTTAAACAATCAGTATGACTATATTTTTGAAATGGATGCCGACTTCTCACACAATCCATTAGATTTAGATAGATTATTAGAAGCATGTGAAAATGGTGCAGATGTCGCTATTGGTAGTAGGTATGTGATGGGTGGGGCAACAGAAAATTGGCCATTGGATAGATTGATTTATTCTAAAGGCGGTTCACTTTATACAAGAACTATTACAGGCATGCCTGTTAAAGATCCCACAGCTGGTTTTATTTGTTACAAAAGTAAAGTACTGGCATCAATGCAATTAGATCATATCCAATTCATAGGATACGCTTTTCAAATTGAAATGAAATTTGCTTCATGGCGCTTAGGCTTTAAATTAAAAGAAGTGCCTATTACTTTTATTGATAGAAAAATTGGAGTAAGCAAGATGTCAAAAGGTATCATCAAAGAGGCAGTACTCGGTGTGCTCAGTATGCAATGGCAATCTTTTACAGGTCGTTTTATTAAACAAATCAAGCGTGAGCAGTCTTAAGCGATCGTTCATACAATTACATGTATTTGTTTTCTTGGCTGGATTAACAGCTCCAATAGGCAATTTGATACAATTGAATGGTTTATACTTGGTGTTTTATAGAATGTTATTAACTGTTTTAGCATTAATTCCAGTTTACGTATTACATCAACGATCTAATGAAGTTGTATTTAAAGATAAAGTAAGGCTGATGTTGATTGGTGTTTTGATTGCTATTCATTGGGTTTGTTTTTATGGAAGTATTAAGTTGGCCAATGTTTCTGTTGCATTGGTATGTATTTCATGTGTTGGTCTCTTTACTGCAATACTCGAACCATTCATGTTTAAAACAAAATTCATCTGGAATGAATTATTAATTGGTCTACTTAGTCTAATTGGGATTTTATGTATTTTTCAATTTGATATTCAATTTAGAACAGGTATTTTGGTAGGCTTGGTTTCCTCTTTATTTGCATCTATTTTTACCATATTAAATAAAAGATTAACTACACAATACACCACACAAACCATTCAAACTTTTGAGATGCTTGGTGGCTTAGGTTTTCTAGCTATTGTATTAATAGGGATCAAAAATTATAAACATTCAGATTTCATATTGCCTAGTCAATCTGACTGGTTCTGGCTTATCATTTTGTCTTTGGTTTGTACTGTTTTAGCTAATTACTTGATGCTCAGTGCACTCAAGAAAATTAGTGCATTCACCATGAATGTTACACTTAATTTAGAGCCAGTTTATGGAATTATCATTGCCATTATATTGTTTCAAGAACATAAACAAATGGGCATGGGATTTTATATTGGTATGAGTTTAATTGCCATATCTGTCCTACTTCAAATGCTTCGTGTTTTGCGTCAGCAAAAAACAAAATAGATCCCTATTTGATTAAAACTTATCGTAAATTAGGTACTCAAATAAACCTATATGAAGCGAATTGTTTACTCTATTTTCTTGCTATTATTATCAATCAATAGTCAAGCACAAAAAAAACCTTTAGATCATACCGTATATGACCAATGGCAGTCTATAAGAGAGGTCTTATTGTCAAATGATGGCAATTGGATGTCCTATACAGTTGCCCCACAAGAAGGGGACAATCTATTGTATGTAAAGCATCTTAAAACAAATCAAACAATTATTATTGAAAGAGGCGCACAAGCAAAGTTTTCAGAAAACAATGCTTTTTTAATTGCTAAGATCAAACCTAAATTTGATGAAACCAGAAAGGCTAAGATTGGCAAGAAAAAACCAGAGGAAATGCCTAAAGATAGTTTGGTTATATTGACATTAGCCACTGGTAATCTCAATAAAATACCAGCAGTTAAAAGTTTTCAAATTCCTGAACTTGGAAATGATATCATTGCTTTTTTAAGTGATCCAAAAACAGATATCAAAAAAGAAGGGGCACAGCTATTTTTTAGAGACTTAAATTCAGGCCAAGAAAGGGTTTTTAATAATATTACAGACTATGCTATACATCCTAAAGGAGAAGGTTTAATGATGTATCAAGTCAAGACTAAATTAAATGAAGCCAAAATACTTTTAGCTTCTATTGCAGACACCAACTTGAAAATGATTAACAGTCGTTTTTATACTGCAACTAATTTTACTTGGGACGATGAGGGTAAACAATTATCCTACCTAATTGAAAGAGATAGTACAGACAAAGCGTTGCAAAAAAATTATACCCTTGCTTATTATACGCATGAAATGGATTCTGCCAAATTTTTGATGAACAGAACAGATATTGTAATGCCAAATCAATATACAATTGGTGGGGATAAGAAAATCAATTTTAGCAAGACTGGAGCTTCACTTAGTTTTGGTATACAACCTATTTTACCTGTGAAGGATACAAGCTTGCCAGAATTTGATAGAGTAAACCTTGATATCTGGAACTATAATGATGCTAATTTGCAATCTACTCAATTAAAAAGTCTTGAAACTAGTTTAAAAAGTACAGAAGCAGTCATCTATAGACCTGCCAGTAATGTATTCACCTATCTTGGAAAAATCAATGATCGTCAAATTCAAATGACAATGGAGGGCGATGGTGATTTAGCGATTGCCAATATTGATTCAAATTTTACCATTGCAAGTCAATGGGAGGGTTATGGGAAAAGAGATTTATATGCATTGAATACTAAGACTGGTCAAAGACATTTGATTCAAAAAGGACTTAAGAGTAGTTTAGTCATTCCATCCTATGACGGCAGTTTAGTAGTTTTTTATGATGAAATAGCTAAACAATTTAAGGCTTACAATACAACAACATTGCAGACCAAGCAAATTGCAAAAGACATTCAATTTCCTTTATATGACGAGGAAAATGATGTGCCAGATGAACCTAATGCCTATGGTATCGCAATGTGGATGGAAAATCACAAACATTTTATTCTCTATGACCGTTATGATCTTTGGCTGGTAGATGCAACTGGTTTAAATGCCTCTCAGCTTTTAACCAAAGGACGTTCATCTAAACATGAATATCGTTTTGTGAATTTAGATGCAGATAAAAAAACAATTGGTTTTAAAGATCAAATTTTACTGAGGGTATACAACGAAATCAATAAAAATGAAGGTCTTGCTGTTTTAGATTTATCGAATAAATCTTTATTTACAATTACAGATATTCCAATGCATTTAACTACAATTGTTGGTGCAAAAAAATCAAATCAATTGATTGTTTTACAAGAAGATGAAAAAAATGCAGCAAATATTTACCCATATACATTTACGCAGCAAAAACAAAAGCCCGTTGCACTCACTGCAATTAATCCACAACAAGCCAATTATAATTGGATGCAATCTCAATTGGTTGAATGGAAGGCCTACACTGGTAGAACTGCAGAAGGCATTTTATACTTACCAGAAGATTTTGATGCCAAAAAGAAGTATCCAATGATTGTCTATTTCTATGAAAGAAACAATCAAACCCTACATAATTATTTACCTCCTTCTCCAACACCTTCTAGATTAAATATTCCATTCTTTGTGAGCCGAGGTTATGTGGTATTTGTACCAGATATTTGGTACAAGAAAGGCTATCCTGGTCAAGGCGCTTATGATTATATTTTAAGTGGTACTAGGGCAATGGTACAAAAAGGTTTCATTGATAGCACAAGGATTGGCTTACAAGGTCAAAGCTGGGGTGGATATCAAATTGCGTACTTGATTACCAAAACCAATTTATATGCTGCTGCATGGGCAGGTGCTCCTGTAGTGAATATGACAAGTGCCTATGGAGGAATTAGATGGGGTGCTGGTATTAATAGACAATTTCAATATGAAAAAACACAAAGTCGTATAGGTGCTAATTTATGGGAGCGTCCAGACTTATATATTAAGAATTCACCATTATTTGAATTGAATAAAGTAAAAACGCCAATTGTAATTATGAGCAATGATGCAGATGATGCTGTGCCTTGGTATCAGGGTATTGAAATGTTTACCGCTATGCGTAGATTATCAAAGCCTATCTGGATGTTAGTTTACAATAATGAGGCACATAATTTAGTTGAGCGAAAAAACAGAAAAGATATTCAAATTAGAGAACAGCAGTTTTTTGATCATTACTTAAAAGGAGCACCCATGCCAATATGGATGTCTAAAGGCGTTCCTGCAATCATGAAAGGAAGAGACTTAGGATTAGGTTATTAATAGCTTAATCAAACCTCATCAAGCTAAAAAATAAAGCCCCAATTTGGGGCTTTATTTTTTATTGGAAAGAGTTTTAATTAAACATATTGGAACCATTGTCTATTTGGATCCCATTGTTCAAATGATTTTGCAACTGCAGATAAGAAACTTGAACCCATAGCACCATCAACAATTCTATGATCATAGCTCATAGATAAGTACATCATATGACGAACTAAAATTGCATCTCCTGAAGGTGTTTCAATCACCACTGGACGTTTTTTAATAGCGCCTAATGCTAGAATAGCCACTTGTGGTTGTGGTATAATAGGAGTGCCCATAATGGATCCAAATGTACCTACATTAGTTACCGTAAATGTACCACCTTGTGTGTCCTGAGGCTTTAATTGATTGTTTCTAGCAGCATTTGCTAAATTGTTTACGGCCTTACTTAGGCCAACAATACTCAATTGATTTGCACCTTTAATCACTGGCACAATTAAGTTGCCTGATGGTAGGGCAGTGGCCATACCTATATTTATATCTTTCTTTAAAATAATATTATCACCTTGTAAACTACAATTGATATAAGGGAATTGTTCTAAGACTTTTGCGATACACTCCATGAACATTGGAGTAAAAGTCAATTTTGTACCTTCTCTTTTTTCAAAAAGTTGTTTTACTTTTTCTCTCCATACAACCATATTGGTGACATCTGCTTCCACAAATGATGTTACATGCGGACTAGTTTGTACACTTTCAACCATATGCTTAGCTATTAGCTTACGCATACGATCCATTTCAATAATTTCAGTATTGCCAGTAATGATTACCTCATCAGGACTAGCAAATTTACCTGCACCATTCGATGTATTAAATCCATAGTCTGCAGGAGGGAAAGTATTTGAACTTGAAGTTTGAACTTGAGGAATTGTATTGTTTGTATTAGCAGGAGCTGATGCAACAATCGGTTGAACTTGAGCAGCAGTTGATTGATTTAACACTGGTGCTTTAATATGTCCTGCTTTTTTCTGAGCAATATATTGAAGGATATCTTTTTTAGAAACACGTCCTTGGCTTCCTGTACCAGGAATGTTTTGTAATTCATTGAAACTTACACCTTCATTTTGTGCGATATTCAAAACCAGTGGAGAAAAGAATCTTGCCTCATTTGAATTTTCTTGATGCATTTCAACATTCGTAGCAGAAGGTGTGAAAGGAACTTCTTCAGCAATAGTTTCAGCTGGAACAGTTTCCTTTATGATAGGAGGTGCCTGTACGGTTTCTGCTTTTGGCGTGGATTCAATACTATCAGTTGTTTGTATTCTAGCAATAACAGTCCCAATAGGAACTACTGCATTGACTTCAAATAAAATTTCTGTAATGGTACCTGCAGTGCTTGAAGGTATTTCGCTGTCTACTTTATCTGTTGCAATATCAAGTAAAGTTTCATCTAATTGAATGGTATCTCCTACAGCTTTATGCCATTTTAAAATGGTTGCTTCCATGATACTTTCACCCAATTTTGGCAAAATCAAGTCAACTACAGACATAGGGAATAATTTTAGCAAAAATAAGACTAAATCTTATTGATTATGAGTAACCTAAGTAAATTTATAGCTTGATTGGCCGTTACTTCAATATTCTTTTGACGATCAAATCGGAGGTAAAAGACTTTAGAAACCACTTTTTCTTTATTAGCTACCCCAATCCACACCATTCCAAGTGGTTTTTCGTCAGTTTGACCTGATGGGCCCATGATACCTGAGACTGAAATACCAAAATCAGTGTTCATTTTTGACCTTATTGCTAGGGCCATTTGTTCTACAGCTTCCTTGCTAACAGCTCCAACCGTTTTTAAGATACTAGTTGGGACGTCTAAAAACTCCGTTTTGATACGATTATCATAACTAACAATACTTCCAGTAAAAAAGGTGGATGATCCAGCATGTTTGGATAATAGGTGTCCAATATAGCCTCCAGTACAACTTTCAGCGGTCGAAACGGTGTGGTTTTGCGCTTTCAAAAGTCGTCCAACAACCACTTCTAATGTTTCATCTTTATCTGTAACAAGGTGCTCTTTTACCTGTTCCTTTAATTGTTCAAAAAGGGTATCTAATTGACTATTCAAACTAGCAGCATTATCACTTTTACCTGTTAATCTTAATCTAACCATACCATAGGAGGGTAGGTAGGCTAATTTGATATTTTCGGGAAGATTTGTTTCAAATGATTGGATAGATTCAGCTAAGAAGGACTCTCCAACACCAGCTGTAAGCAATGTTCTATGTGCTATTACGCCTAGTTGAAGTCTTTCAAGTATAATTGGTAAAACCTTTTCATTCGTTAACCATTGCATTTCGTGGGGCACACCTGGTAATGAAAAAATTAGACTGTTGTTTTTCTTAAAAAGCATACCTGGTGCAGTACCTGTTTGATTGAATAAAACCTCGCAAACATCTGGCACTTCTGCTTGTTTACGATTTCGTTCAATCATTGGTCGTTTGTGAACCTGCTCAAAAATATAAATTATATGGTCTAAAGTAGGTTGATCAAGTACCATTTTACCTCCAAAATATCGATTCAATAAAGGTTTTGTGATATCGTCCGCAGTTGGGCCTAATCCACCTGTAATAATAACTACTTGACTTGTTAGTATGGCCGTATCCAGCGCATTAGTGATGGATACGGCCTCGTCACCAACTGCAATTCTTTGATGCACTTGTACACCAATTGAATTCAACTTTTGAGCGATATATGCACTATTAGTATCAATCACTTGACCGATTAACAATTCGTCTCCAATGGTGATAATAGTAGCCTGAATTTGATCCATCATAAATGTGCTTCAATTTGGTTGCAAAGTAAATCCAAAAAAGGCGGTTTAACTAAAATAGACACTTAGTTTTTCCTTCATATGAGCAGGCATTTCGATTTTATTATTCATTGAGGCATCCATGAAATAAAGTTTAACCTGTCCAATTGTTAAAAGCTTTCCAGCTTCATTGTAAACTTCTTGGTCAAAGATAATTTTATGGTCGGTTGGCAAGGTCTTAATCTGACTTTTAATGGTAATTAAATCATCGTATTTAGCTGGTCTTAAATACTTAATGTTAAGCTCAACAACAGGTAGAATGAAACCCATATCTTCGATATCCTTGTAGGATACACCAAGATTTCGAATCGCCTCTACACGACCTATTTCAAAATACATAGCATAATTGCCATAATACACCACATCCATTCTATCGGTTTCCGCATACCTTACCCTTACTGTTGTTGTATGTTCATACATATTTATTGCATTTGTTGACAAATTTAAGGATTGTATCTGTTTTTCCACAATAAGCTTATTTAACGAAGCGTTTTATAATCAAAGTGTATTTTTATAATACTATCCTACTAAACAACGGCTCCTATGTTAAAACACATCAAAAAAGCAAGTCCAATCCTATTGCTATTCATTTTTTCCTTGCTTTTCATTACGCCTGTATCAAGTCAATTAATGCATTTTGAGGCACCACTTAGTCAATTATATCAAAATGGATTAAAATCCCTTCAGCAAGGGGATAGTTTAGCTGCCTATCAAACCATACAATCTGCTCATGTTTTTGAGCCAAATGCAGTTGATATTGCTTTCCATTACCATTTATTATCAGTGGCTTTAGAAAAATCCTATGCAGTTCAGCAAGCCGAAAATTGGTTAAAAAATAATTCAAATAAGATCTATCATTCTAGATTGAATTTTGAATTGGCAAAATATTATTTTAAGAAACAACAAGTTGATGCATCTATTCATGCATATCAAAAAATCAGTATTGATGACCTTGAAAATAATGAACTTGCTTTAATGCAGTTTCAGTTAGGTTATTTGTATTTTAAAAAAGGGGATTGGGATCAGTCTACAAGTTATTTAATGAGTATAAGACAAGTTAAATCTAGTCCATTCTACACGGATGCTAATTATTATGCAGGCTTTGTTGCTTTGCAACAAAAAGATTTCAAATTGGCATTAAGCTGTTTTAAAATTGCAGAACAAAATAAAGCGTACAGCACATTAACCCCTTTTTATATCAGTCAATTATATTATTTCTTAGGAGATGTAGATGCAGCAATCAAAAATACAGAGCAAGCATTACAAAAAAACGGACAATATTACACCAGCCAATTAGCTCAATTAATGGGGCATTTATTATTTGAGCAAAAACAATATGAAAAAGCATTGCCATATTTAGCAAATTATGTGAAGTCTCAAAAACAAGTAGAATCACAGGATTTATACCAATTGTCTTTTTGTTATTTTCAAGCACAGCAATGGAATGAAGCTATACAAGGGTTTAAACAATTAGCGAATGTAGAAGATTCATTAGGTCAAAATAGTATGTACTTATTGGCAACTTCTTACTTAAAAATAAATAATAAATTAGGAGCTAAAAATGCATTTTTTCTCTGTGCAACAAAAAGCCAGAATTTAGCTCAGAAAGAAATTGCATTATTTAATTATGCAAAATTGTCGATTGAATTAAAAGAATATAGTGTTGCCTTACAATCGGTTGAAAAATTTACTCAAACATATCCTAATAGTATTTATAATAATGAAGCAAAGAGTTTATATGTAACCGCCTTAGCGTATAGCAATGATTTTAATAAGGCCTATGAAGCCTATCAAAAAATGGATACATTAGAAGAGGCACTTTTGAAATTATACCCAAATATTTTATTTGGTAAGGCTGCACTTTTGATCAACGATGGTCAAAATGAAAAAGCATATGAACTATTTACTCAAGTTAAAAATTTGCCATATAATAAGAACGTTTTAGCACAAACCTATTTTTGGATTGGAGAGTTATCGTATAAAATGGGTAGAATAGATGAAGCAATAGAACATCTAGATAAATATATTTTAGACCCTATTGAAATTGGTGAAATCACAAAAAAACATGCTAATTATACATTAGGGTACTGTCATTTAAAAAATAATAACTACACAAAAGCACTTCAATTATTTACGATTGCTGCAGATTTTAATCCATATACCGAATCTTCAGCTTATCAGAAAGATGCATTAGTACGTTTGTCGGATTGTCAATTTATGACAAAACAATACAAGCAAGCATTGAAATCTTATCAAAAAATCATTGATTTAGGTTGGAATTTTGAAGATTATGCCACTTTACAAAAAGCGATCATCTATGGCGCGCTTGGTTTAAATAAAGAAAAGCTAAAAATATTGAATACCTATGATACTGATTTTAGTCAGTCTAAGTATTTAAGTGATGCTAGAATGGAATTAGCAGATACTTATACAAGCAAGGAGCAATTTCAAGAAGCAATTACGCCATTGTCTAAAGTTTTATTAGACAATAAGGCTACAGAGTTCTATCCTTTGGCCTATTATAAATTAGGTATTGTATACTTTAACTTGAATAAGAACCAAGAAGCCTTGCAAAATTTTAAATCATTGTATAGTGCTTTTCCAAATTCAGCCGAAAGTGACAATGCATTGGAATACATCAGAAATATTTTTGTAGAAGAACAACAGCCAGAAGCCTATGTTCTATTTATGAATGATTTTGGTAAACCATTGTCATTCAATGAACAAGATTCATTGATGTATCGAGCTGCAATCATTCAATATGAAGACAAAAAGTATAACAATGCTACAAATGGTTTCAGAAAATATTTAGAAGTTTACCCAGCTGGCAAATACCAATTAAACGCTATGAATTTTTTAGCGGAAATGGCCTATTCTTTAGATCAATATGATACAGCTGCGGTGTATTTTGGAAAAATAGCAAATAAGGCACCCAATCAATTTTCGGAAAGAGCAGCGATTACAGCAGCTAGATTGTATTATTTTAATTTAAAAGATTATGTTGGTGCAGAACAATACTTTAAAATAGTACTTCAATATGCAACACAACAAGAGCAAAAAAATGAAGCAATCAAAGGACTATTAAGGTGTCAATACAAGGCCGAAAATTGGATTGAAGCTTCCAAGACAGCAGCGCTTATATTGGCTGATAAAAATAGTGCTACAGATGATGTATTGATGGCAAATATGGCATTGTACCAACAGACAATTGCTCAAAAAGATACTATTAGCGCTTTACAAATTCTGAATACAGTATTAAAATCAAATAGTTCAATGTACACTGCCGAGGCTCACTACTTAACTGCATATATTTATTTCAATCAACAAAAATACAATATTGCAGAAAAGACCGCCTTTGATGTCATAAAAAAACAAGCTTCTTACGAATTCTGGGTGACTAAAACATACATTTTATTAGGGGATATCTATTTAGCACAAAACGATAGCTTTAATGCAATTGCAACCTATAAAAGTATAGCTGAAAATGCAACCATACCAACTTTACAACAAATTGCTGCAGATAAACTAAAAGCAATCACTGAAACCATTAAAGCTCAATAACACAAGATTATGAAATCAATTATAAGATACGGACTATTAGTAATTGCTTTAATTTGTTTTAGCAATATGGGTATTGCTCAGAAAAAGAACAAAAAGAAAGCAAAAACCACAATTAGCGCTAAAAAGAAAAAGAAGTCTAATAAAAAAACAAGCTCTATAAAGAATCAATCAATTAAAAAAAGACCTAGTGTTGCCATCTATAAAATTGCAGATACAATAAGTCCATTGACTCCTATCACAAGTTTACCACTCAAGAAGTATACAATTGACAGTATCCCAGAAAAAGTAGTTACAATCGTTTCTGCATTTAAACCTCAATTAAAAAATGTGGCTAAAATTGGATTTTTGAATGCAACAGCAGTGGTTGATACCAATTCAGTCCTTTTGTCGTATCAAGTTCCAAGCCAGAATTTAAGTTTTCAATACCAACCAATTGCCTTGGTACCAAGAGCCATAAAAATTGATTCAATGATTTCTTTAAGGCAATCTGCCAATCTGAAAATTGGCATGGGTAACTATTTTAATCAATTCATTCAATTAGAAGGTGCTTTGGTAGATCAAAAAGCACAGCAGCATCATTTAAGTATCCTGAGTGAATCTATTGCAGGTCCGCATCCAATCCAAAAGTGGAATACGTTTGGGCTTAATTATAATGGTCGTTATTCAATGAATAAAAACAAGGTTTTAAATACACAGGTTTATTTCAATCAATCCAATAGATATCGTTATGGATTAGTACCTGATACAACCGTTTTGCCACTAAAGAATTTCGAACAAAAATTGACAGTTATTGGTGCAAACTTTTCACTTATAAATAAACAAGTAGTATCTGATCAATTCAATTATGCACCCATTTTAAAATTCAATCACAGTAATTTAATCAACCAAGCAAATAACCTAGTAATAGATTTATACAGCCCAATAATGTATAGTTTAAAAAATAATTTAAAATTACATGCTGATTTTAATTTTAATTATAATCAATATACCCAAGTAAATAGTAATTCAATTAATAATACCATCTTTCAAATTGATCCATCCCTTGAGTTAAATAAAACACAGTATCGATTGAATATTGGGGTAAGGCCAACTATCGCAAATGGTGAATTTGCATTGTACCCTAAAATCGAATTAACTAAAAAATTAAAAGACACCAATTATGTAATTGATGCAGGTTGGAATACAAGTGTAATCAATAATCAACTTATTCAATTAATTGGTCAAAATCATTGGATTTCTGCTCCAAATAGCATGCCAATTAGTTCGAAAGAAAATAAATATTTTAATATACAGGTATCAGTTAACAAGCGATTGAATTATGGGTTCAATATGTCTTTAAATGATTATCGAGAACTACCTTTTTTCAATCAAACTAAACAAATGAATAACCCTGTTCAGGAAGGTTTAAAATTTGATGTTTTATTTGAGAAAAGAGCCATAGCCATTGAATTGGATGGTAATTTAAGGTATCAATTTAGCGACAAATTATTATGGAAAAATAATTTTAAGTATATTCAATTTAATTTGATCCGTGAAAATACACAAGCCTGGGGGATTCTGCCTTTTGAATTCAACTCTCAATTGAATTGGGTATTCAATAAAAAACTCTTATTGGATGCTTCTGGACAATTTTGGACTGGATCTAAAACCAGTGCTGGATTGGGAAATGCTTACCAATTAAACAATACCTTTGTGCTTAATGCAGGAATGCAGTATTCCATTTCAGATCAATGGACTTTTTGGGGTAAAGGGGAGAATTTATTAGACCAACAATACCAACGTTGGGCAAATTATCCATCTCTAGGAATACAAATACTTGCTGGAATACAATATAAATTTAGAAAATAATGATGCTTACTATTTTAGAAAAATATTTTTTGGATCATGGACAATTGGTTTTACCAGGTATTGGACATTTAAGACTGAATCAGATTGATGCCATTCAATTGAATGGTCAATTCCAACCACCAGTGCATCAAATTGTATTTGATGCTATTATTGAACCAACAACTAAACCAAATAAATTATTTTATATTTATTTGTCAGAACATTTAGATTGTACTATTGAACAAGCCATCATTGATTATGCAGCTTTTTTTACAAATCAATTATCAGCTTCTAATATAGTTGATTTAGGAAATTTAGGACAATTGAATATTCTAAATGATGCTTATACTTTCGAATCTAATTATAATAGTGCTCATTATTTTCAACCAATTCAATTAGAGAAAGTACAAATAGAAGACCAAACCGAAAATAATTTCAATACTTCCTCTAAACAATGGTGGATCTTGCCGCTGATTATTGCCACAATCGCTATTGTAGCAATCCTTTTAAAATAAAAAGTATGAACTGTCCAGTTTGCAATGATACCAATCCACAAATCGCAATAGAAAGTCAAGACTTGTCACTAACGCAAACCTCCTTTACAATTTTGCATTGTTCCCATTGCAGTGTAAGATTTACTTCACCTTTACCTAATCAAGATGAAATAGGGCAGTATTATAAATTCGAAGCTTATATTTCTCACACCGACGTAAAAGAGGGTTGGATGAACCAATTATATCATCTTATCAGGACAAAGACATTAGCTCAAAAAACAAATTGGATTCAATCACTCTTTACAGGACATAAGGGACATTTATTAGATATCGGTGCTGGAACAGGTGCTTTTGTACATGCAATGCAGCAAAAATCCTGGAAAGTAACTGGATTAGAACCCGATGCAGCCACAAGAGAAAGAGCTTACGAAAATTATAAATTGCATCTGCTACCAACTGATGCCATTTTTAAATTACCAGAAAATGAGTATGAAGTGATTACAATGTGGCATGTTTTAGAACATGTGCACGCGCTTAAGCCCTATCTATATCAATGTTATAAAAGTTTGAGACAGAATGGTAGACTTATTATTGCAGTTCCTAACTATACTAGCTTTGATGCCAAATATTATAAAAAATATTGGGCTGCATATGATTTACCAAGACATTTATACCATTTTTCTCCAAAATCAATGACCACTTTATTGAATGAAATTGGTTTTGAATTAGTTTCCTTTAAACCAATGTGGTATGATAGTTTTTATGTTAGCTTATTAAGTGAGCAATACAAAAAGTCTGGAAAATTAGGAATGATAATAGCTGGATTTATTGGCTTGATCTCAAATTTATTCGCCATTAAAGATGCATCAAAAGGGAGTAGTATTATCTATGAGTTTAAAAAGAGCACCAATCCAATTAATAATTAGCGCTTTTGAGCAAAATAGACTTTTTATACTTATTAGTGTAATTAGTTCAATTTAACTTCTACAATAACTGGCCAACATTTCCCTGTTAAAAAATAGGTGTTTGTAGTTTTTTTATAAGCAATTCCATTTAGTACGAACCCAGGATCAATCGTTAAAGGGTTATATGTTACTTTTGCTTGTGCAAGTAAATTGCTACAATCTATTTTATTCGTAATTCTACCTGTATTTGGATCAATGACAACAATTTCGTTTTGACCATATATATTAGCAAAGACCTTACCATCCACATATTCTAATTCATTGAGCATACTTTGGTAGCCATACTGATTGAATACACCCAAAGTTTTTTGGATAGAAAAGTCTTTAGGGTTTACAAAATATAGATTACTACTTCCGGTGGAGACAATTAAAGAAGTATCATTATGTGTCAATCCCCAACCTTCATATGGCCAATTGAGTGTATTGATTTTTTTGAATGAAGTTGCGTCATAGACAAAAACCGTATGCTCTTCCCAGGTTAACTGATAAATTTTACCATCGAATACTGTAATCCCTTCGCCAAAATAGGGGGGCTCTAAATTTACCTTCTTACCATATGGTTTTAATTGATCATCCATTTGATATAATACACTTTCTCCTCTTAATCCAGTGCCCTCGATCAGTTTATTATTATGCCATTCTAAACCTTGTGTATAGGCAGTAGTGTCGTGAGGGTATACTTTTTGTATCGAGTAATTTAAAGCTGTTGGGGCAGCAATAGCAGTATTATCAGCAGCATCATTGCTGCTAGTAGGATCCTGAGCATTATCTGTATTGTTACAAGCAATTACAAATAAACAAATACCAACTACTACATATTTTTTCATGCTATATTAAACGTTAAATCTAAAATGCATTACATCTCCATCTTTTACAATGTATTCTTTTCCTTCAATTCTTAATTTACCATTGTCACGGCAAGCTGCTTCACTTTTGAATTTAATAAAATCATCAAATGCAATCACTTCGGCTTTAATAAATCCTTTTTCAAAATCTGTATGTATCACGCTCGCTGCCTGAGGTGCTTTCCAGCCAGAACCGATTGTCCAGGCACGAACTTCTTGCACACCCGCTGTGAAATAAGTTTCTAATTTCAATAGTTTATAGGCTGTTTGAATCAATCTATTTAATGCAGGTTCTTTCATTTGGTATTCTTCCATAAATAAAGCCTTGTCATCTGGGTCTTCCATTTCAGAAATTTGTGCTTCGATATTATTACACATTACAATCACTTCGGCACCTTCTTGTTTTGCCATTGCAACCAATTGTTCAGAATAGGCATTACCATTATGCATAGAGGCTTCATCTACATTGGCTACGTACATCACTGGCTTTGCAGTTAATAAAAAGATATCCGCAATTGCTGTTAGGTCTTCCTTTGATAAATCCAAAGAACGGATGCTTCTTCCGTCTTCTAAATGCGCTTTACATTTTTGTAAAACTTCTAATTCCACTTTTGCTTTAGGATCTGTTTTAGCCATCTTCTCCGAACGTTGCATCTTCTTTTCTACACTATCTAAATCCTTTAATTGCAATTCTGTTTCAATAATATCTTTATCACCAATTGGATTGATTTTTCCTTCTTCTCTTAATACATTTTCATCTTCAAAACAACGGATCACATGAATAATGGCACTCACTTCTCTAATATTTGCCAAAAATTTATTACCCAATCCTTCACCCTTGCTAGCGCCTTTAACTAAACCTGCGATATCCACAATTTCTAATTGGGTTGGAACGACTCTTGTTGGATTAATCAATTCTGCCAATTGACCGATACGCGTATCGGGTACATCTACTAAACCAACATTTGGTTCGATCGTACAAAAACGATAATTACTTGCTTGTGCTTTTGCACTATTACTAACTGCGTTAAATAAAGTTGATTTGCCAACGTTAGGTAAACCCACAATGCCTGCCTGTAAAGCCATGTTATTTTAGATTGTTAAGGTTGCAAAAATACAATTCTAATCGCAAAATGGGCTATATTAGTATCATAAACAATTAGATATGGCATTGAATATCATCTGGATCGCTTTTTTTGTAATTGCTTTTGTGGTGGCACTCTTAAAATTGATCTTTTTAGGAGATACAGAGATATTTAAGCTTTTAGCCGATGGATTATTTGATTCAGCAAAATCCTCGGTCATTGATGTTGCTTTTCCACTAGCTGGAACCATGGTTTTCTTTTTAGGATTGATGAATATTGCTGAAAAAGCTGGGGCAATTCAAAAATTAGCCAAATGGATGAACCCATTTTTAAGTCGTTTATTCCCAGAAGTACCACAGAATCATCCTGCCATGGGGCAGATGGTCATGAATTTTAGTGCCAATATGTTAGGTTTAGACAATGCCGCTACGCCATTTGGTTTAAAAGCAATGGAAAGTTTACAAAGTTTAAATCCAGAGAAAGAGAAAGCAACCAATGCACAAATCATGTTCTTAGTGCTGCATACGAGCGGATTGACAATTATACCTTTAACAATCATATCCTATCGTTTAGCGGCAGGTTCTCAAGATGCTGCAAGTATTTTTATCCCCTGTGTTTTGGCCACAATTGGTACCACATTAGCTTCGATTATTGTGGTGGGTTTATATCAAAAAATAAAATGGGATAGGGTATTGATTGGTTGGTTATTGGGACTAGTGTTTTTTATGGGGACTGTTTTATTTGTTGTCAATAGCCTTTCACCTGTTCAAAAAGAATTATTTTCAAAAATTGCAGGATCTAGTATTTTAATCGGGATTGTGGTAGCGATCATTCTTGGAGGTGCCTATAAAAAAGTGTCTGTTTTTGATGCATTTATAGAAGGCGCTAAAAACGGATTTGATGTGATTGTGAAGATCATTCCATATTTAGTAGCCATGTTGGTTGCGATTCGCGTGTTTAGAGATAGCGGTGCCATGATCTATGTATTGAATGGAATAAGTTTTTTAATACAACTTACAGGAATGAATACCGATTTTGTTGGGGCTTTGCCAGTTGCCATCATGAAACCTTTAAGTGGAAGTGGGGCTAGGGGTATGATGCTTGACATATTTCAAACACAGGGGCCAGATTCATTTGTAGGTAAATTGGCTTCTATATTTCAAGGTTCTGCAGATACCACTTTTTATATTATTGCCTTGTATTTTGGAAGTGTTGGAATTAAGAAAGTAAGGTATGCAGTTTGGGCAGGTTTATTTGCAGATTTAATAGGAGTGGTCATTGCCATATTTATTGGCTATTCCTTTTTTCACTAAACATTAAATCAACAAATCATTTTTTAGCTATTATTTTCCTTGGCTCATCTTCATCACTTCTTCCCACTCCGCATTCGTAACGGGCTGAACGGATAGTCTTCCTAATCTTACCAGTGCCATATCTTTCAAATTGGTATTGGCCTTCACATCTGCTAATGTGACTGGATGTTTCAATTTTTTATGGGGCGCAAAATCGACTGCCAACCATGCTGTCTCTTCTGTGGTAGGGTCTTGGTAAGCTTCCTTAACCACTTTTGCAATACCCACAATTTCCATCCCTTCGTTGCTATGGTACCAAAATGCTAGATCTCCTTTTTTCATGGATCTTAAATTGTTTCTTGCACCATAATTTCTTACACCATCCCAAAAAGTACGTTTGTCTTTATTGAATTGATCCCAAGAATATTTAAAAGGTTCAGATTTGATTAACCAATAAGCCATAAAAAAGATATTATTTATTCTATAACAACTGACAATATAAAATGTTGAGTAAGGCTATAAATATAGCGCACTAAAATTAATAACCGCTTGCAAGGATATCCGCCAAATGCATGACTTTGATCTTTTGTCCATTGTGATTGATACGTCCATCGATATGCATCAAGCAGCTCATGTCTGTACTTATTATATATTCAGCCTCAGTCGCAACAGCGTTATCAATTTTTTGATCCGCCATAGCTACACTGATGGTATCATATTTAACTGCAAAACTTCCACCAAAACCACAACATGTTTCGTTGTCATGCATCTCGACTAGTTCAAGTCCATTCACTTGACTCAATAAGGCTCTAGGTTCTGCTTTAATATTACATTCTCTAAGTCCCGCACAACTATCATGGTAGGTTGCTTTACCATTGAAACTAGCTCCTAAATCTGTAATACCTAAAATTTTAACTAAGAATTCAGATAATTCAAAAATTTGTGAGGACACTTTTTTTGCTGGACTTTGAAAGGCATTGTTCTCAAAAAGTTTACCATAATGATTTCTTACAAATCCTGCACAACTTGCACTTGGACTTACTATATAATCTGCGCCATCAAAGTCTTGTACAAATTTTGTACAAACATCTTTTGACTCGCCCCAAAATCCTGCATTAAAAGCTGGCTGACCACAACAAGTTTGTTGTGTATTATACTTTACTGTACATCCAGCTTTCTCTAATATTTTTACAGTATTAAATGCAACCTGAGGGTACAATTGATCTATAAAACAGGGTATAAAGAGTTGAACTTGCATGGTCTAAATTAAGGATTTCTTTCCAATAAATTAAAAAGGCATTCTTAAAGAAAGAATGCCTTTTTAATATTTTTAGCAACCAAATTAAGGTTGAACTTGTAGTCTGTTGATATATTTATCAATGCTAAAACCTTTCTCAGATTTTGGATAATCTTGCTTGATTTGCTTGTAGATTTCTAAAGCTGCATCATTTTTGCCATTTAGTTCTAAGAAAGAAGCTGCTCGGAATAAATATTCAGATGAGATTGCTTCATCTTCTGGGAAATGAGTTCCAGCTTTTTTATAGTATTCTATTGCTTCCTCATTCTTTTTTAATTCAGAATAAGCATCACCAATAGAACCATAAGCAACTGCTTGTACTTGCTTCGCATTGGTAGAAAAATCTTTCAAGTAGTCAATTGCTTTATTGTAATCCTTTAATCTGTAATAACTCATACCTGCATAATATTTTGCAAGATTAGCTGCTTTTGTTCCACTAAATTCTTTGATAATGTACAATACACCTTTACTAGTTCCATCACCATTTAAAACGAATTCTGATGAATCATTTGCAAAATATTTTTCTGCAACATACATTGCATCAGCAGCTTTTGCTTCTAAAGGTTTTTGGTATAATTCAGTGTATCCAAAAATGCCGGCTGCAGCAATCAATCCGCCTACTAATAAATAAACAATTAAATGTTGGTTCTTTTTTGTAATTGATACTGGTGCTTGTTCTTCTTGTAATTCGCTCATATGATTTGGTTAAAATAATTAGTCTACGATAAATGGATAATTTTGATCAATATACACATCCTTCAATACTTCGCTATCATCTGGCCAAGGACTGTCCTCAGCAAATTTCACGGAGGCTTCAACAATACCATTGATTTTTTCATCAATCTCTTGCAATGTCGCTTCTGTTGCAAAATTATTTTCTAAAATGGTCTTTCTAACTTTAAGGATTGGATCTTGATCCTTGTATTCTTCTACCTCATCCTTAGATCTATACTTTTGAGGATCTGATACAGAGTGTCCTCTATAGCGATAGGTTTTCATTTCTAAAAGCGTAGGGCCTTCACCATCTCTAGCTCTTTTAACAGCTCTAGCTACACCTTCGTGTACTATTTCTGGCGTCATACCATCCAACTTATCAGAAGGCATTTCATATGCGTCCGCTAATTTATAGATATCGATCACATTACTTGTTCTTTCGATAGAAGTACCCATTGCGTAGTTATTGTTTTCACAGATAAATACAACTGGCAATTTCCATAACATCGCAAGGTTAAAAACTTCGTGTAACATACCTTGTCTTGCAGCACCATCACCAAAAAAACACAATACCACATTTTTAGATCCACGATATTGTTCTGCAAAAGCTAAACCAGCACCTGTACCAATTTGAGCACCTACAATCCCATGTCCACCAAAAAAGTAGTTAGCCTTATCAAATAAGTGCATACTTCCACCTTTTCCTTTTGAGCAACCAGTTGCTTTACCATACAATTCGGCCATGGCAGCATTTGGACTCATGCCTTTTGCTAAAGCTAAACCGTGGTCACGGTAACCAGTTATAAAGGGATCTTCATGATTCGTAGCAGTCATACAACCTGCAGCAATTGCTTCCTGGCCATTGTATACGTGAAAGAATCCACGGATTTTACCCGCCATTTTATACATTTCCTCTGATTTTGATTCAAATTGACGGATTAATTGCATCAATTCGTACCAATATAGATAGGTTTCTTTAGAAAATTTTTGCGCCACAGTCCTTGTTTTTTGAGTAGCAAATATAGTATTTTAAGACTATAATTTATCCTTATGCTTCGTTTAAAAATGGATACTTATAATCGGTTGGAGGGTTAAATGTTTCTTTGATTGTTCTAGCACTTAACCAACGGTATAAATTCAATGCACTTCCGGCTTTATCATTTGTACCAGAACCCCTTGCACCACCAAATGGTTGTTGCCCAACCACGGCTCCAGTTGGCTTGTCATTGATATAGAAATTACCAGCAGAATGACGTAACACATTGGTAGCCAATTCGATAGAAGCTCTATCTTGAGAAATAATTGAACCGGTTAATGCATATTTAGAGGTACTATCCAATACTTTTAATGTTTTCTCGAATTGACCTGCAGGATAGGTATAGATGGTCAATACTGGCCCAAAAATCTCTTCGCACATGGTAAGCGATTTAGGATTTTTAGTATCTATCACAGTTGGTTCAACGAACCAGCCATTTGTTTTATTGACATTACCGCCAACCAAGATCTTAGCTTGTTTGTCCTTCTTAACTGTTGCAATGTATTTTGAGATATTGTTAAATGACTTTTCATCAATAACTGCATTCACAAAATTGCTAAAATCTTCAACAGTACCCATTTTCATGGTTTGAACTGTTTTAACCAATTTCGCTTTTACAGCAGCAGCGATATTACTTGGAAGATAAGCCCTTGAAGCTGCAGAACATTTTTGCCCTTGGTATTCAAATGCGCCTCTTGCTAATGCAGTCACAACTGTATCCACATCTGCACTTGGATGTACCATTACGAAATCCTTTCCACCAGTTTCTCCTACAATTCTTGGATAAGATTTATAGTTAGAAATATTTTCTCCAATCTGCTTCCACATATGATTGAATACGCCAGTAGAACCCGTAAAATGCACTCCTGCAAAATCTGGATGCTTGAAACATACATCACCCACAGTTGGGCCATCAGTATATACAATGTTGATTACACCATCTGGCAAACCAGCTTCTTTTAAAATACGCATGAATAATTGAGCAGAATAGATCTGTGTATTCGCGGGCTTCCAAACAACTACATTACCACACATGGCAGCAGATGCAGGTAAATTTCCACCAATGGCTGTGAAATTAAATGGGGTAATGGCTAATACAAATCCTTCTAAACCTCTCCATTCCATTCTGTTGTGCATACCTGGAGAAGAGATAGGTTGTTGTTGATAGATTTGGCTTAAAAAATGCACATTGAATCTTAAGAAATCGATTAATTCACATGCAGCATCAATTTCAGCTTGATAGGCATTTTTACTTTGCCCTAACATCGTTGATGCATTCATTTCGAACCTATATTTTGTAGCCAATAAATCTGCCGCTTTTAAAAAGATATGAGCCCTGGTTTCCCATGTCATATTCGACCAATTCTCTCGCACTTTCAACGCTGACTCGATGGCTTTTTCTACATGCAATTTTGTTCCAATATGGAATTGACCAAGTACATGTTTGGTTTCATGAGGTGGATGAATTGACTTCGTGTTTCCAGTTTTAACTGCTTTTCCATTGATATACATTGGAATGTCCAATGTCTTTTTCTTTAAGGAAGCCAATGCTTCTTTCAATGCTTTTCTTTCTGGAGAACCTGGTGCATAACTTAAAACAGGTTCGTTTACTGGAGACGGATAATTAAAATAACCTAGTTGCATATTATAATGATTAGAACACGAAAATAAGCATTAAATTAACATGCGTTAGGAACTTATCAATTTAGATTTTGACTTTAACGTATTTTTGACCCTAAAACCTCTTTTATGGAATTTGTCTTAGTCGACTTGCCTGATATGGTACATTTTTACCCTTTTAGTATGACTAGAAGTTTGACTGAAATAAGGGTGGGTATTTTTTCCATAAAAGAACGTTGGGATTTACAATTAAATTCAGAATGCCAGGTTTTTACAAGTCCTTATTTACAGGGTTTATATGATGCTCCTTTTTTACAAAATGAAGATGCTGTCTTTTATATCAATTCAACTTGTTTACCAGATGCTGCTATTAAAAACGCCATTTTAAATTTAAAAGAAGGTGAAAGTTTATTAGACAAAGAAGGTAAATGGATTGCTTCCAATTCTAAAGAAAGAGCAATTGGAAAAATCTTATTAGGTGACCCTAATTTAAAAACGACGATTCCTGCGAAATTTATAAAAAATCCAATCCAACTTTTACAAATACACGCCATAATGATTCTACTTGATTTTAATCAAGTAGTTGCTAATCAAACTTCAATAATTGTGGATTCATCTAACCGTTTAATTTGTCCTGAAAATATTTTTATAGCAGAAGGTGCTTCATTATCTGGTGTAAGTTTAAATGCCACAGAAGGCCCAATATATATAGGGAAAAATGCAATGCTCATGGAAGGTGCTGCCATAAGAGGCCCATTTGTTTTAGGAGAAAAAGCAGTGGTTAAAATGAATGCATGTATTTATGGTGCAACTTCAATTGGCCCCTATTGTACTATAGGAGGGGAGATAAAAAATAGTATTCTAATGGGCTATTCCAATAAGGCGCACGAAGGTTATTTGGGGGATAGTATTATTGGACAATGGTGTAATCTTGGTGCTGGAACTTGTAATAGTAATGTAAAAAATACGGCAGGTTCAATACAAATTTGGAATGAATACCAAAAATCATGGGACACCATTGGCAATAAAATGGGGATGTTAGTGGGCGATTATACCCGATTTGCAATTCAATCAAGCATTAACACAGGATCTTATATTGGTGCTTCCGCAAATATTTATGGAAATGGACTGCTACCAAAAATGATTCCAAATTTTAGTTGGGGTATCACAAAAGGCTATGTTTTGGAAAAAGCAATTGAAGACATCCAAAATTGGAAAAAAATGAAGGGATTTCAAATCTCTGATGCCGAAAAGGCCGTCTTAACTGCTTTGTTTCATATGGAATAGCGCTATTTTTTAGTTACCTTTGTGCCTTGAAAATGAATTTTATGAGAAAACAAATAGCTGCAGCAAACTGGAAAATGAATTTAAGCCAAAATGAGGCTGAAACTTTATTAGACCAATTAGTTGCTTCAGATCTTAAATTATCCGAAAATCAATCAGCCATTTTTGCTGTTCCTGCTATTTATATTCCTTTAGCTATTCAAAAGTTGACTGGCAAACAACATATGTTTGTTGCAGCACAAAATTGTCACCAAAAAACAAATGGCGCTTACACAGGTGAAATTGCGGCATCCATGTATGCTTCCGAAGGAGTAAAACACATTGTACTTGGACATTCAGAAAGACGTGAATATTTTAATGAAACAGATGCTTTATTAGCAGAAAAAACAGAAGCTGTTTTATCTATTGGTAGTACCCCAATATTTTGTTGCGGCGAACCATTAGAAATTAGAGAAGCAGGTACACAGAATAGTTTTGTAGAAGCACAATTAAAAAATGCCTTATTTCAGTTATCTGCAGCACAAATTGTAAAAGTGGTGATTGCCTATGAGCCAATTTGGGCTATCGGTACAGGCAAAACTGCAACAAGTGAACAAGCCCAAGAAATTCATGCATATATCAGGTCTGTATTTGCTGCCCATTACGGTCAAGCAATCGCAGATCAAATTTCAATTTTATACGGAGGCAGTGTAAAAGCTGCGAATGCAAAAGAAATTTTTTCACAACCAGATGTAGACGGAGGATTGGTTGGTGGGGCCTCTTTAATTGCAACTGAATTTGCAGCCATCATCAACGCACTTAAATAGTTTAAATAAAGAACACGCATTATTACATGAAGCATATAAGAAATTTTTGTATCATCGCCCACATTGATCATGGTAAAAGTACCTTGGCAGATCGTTTATTAGAACATACCAAAACGATTACAGAACGTGAGATGATGAACCAGGTGTTGGATGATATGGATTTAGAACGAGAGAAAGGGATTACTATTAAGAGTCACGCAATACAGATCAATTATATCCATAAAGGAGAAACCTACACTTTAAATTTAATTGATACTCCTGGTCACGTTGATTTTAGTTATGAAGTGAGTCGTGCATTAGCAGCATGTGAAGGTGCTTTATTATTAGTGGACGCTTCACAAGGCATTCAAGCACAAACAATCAGTAATTTATACTTAGCACTTGACAATAATTTAGAGATCATCCCGGTGATCAATAAAATTGACATGGATGGTGCTAAAATCCCAGAAGTCACAGATCAAATTATTGACTTAATTGGATGTAAACAAGAAGATATTTTATTAGCTAGTGGCCGTTCAGGTATTGGTATCGAAGAAATTTTACAAGCCATTGTGGAAAGAATCCCAGCTCCTACTGGTGATACAGAAGCACCACTACAAGCTTTAATTTTTGATAGTGTGTTCAATAATTTTAGAGGAATTATTGTCTACTATAGAATCATGAACGGGGTATTAAAAAAGAACGATAAAATTAAATTTGTCGCTTCTGGTAGAGAATACATTGCGGATGAAGTGGGGGTTTTAAAATTAGCCATGACACCAAAGGCCGAAGTAAGGGCAGGAGACGTGGGCTATATAATTACTGGCATTAAAGTAGCGAAGGAAGTTAAAGTAGGAGACACCATTACTTTAGCCAATAATCCTGGAGAAATGATTCATGGTTTTGAGGAAGTAAAACCAATGGTATTCTCTGGAATCTACCCAGTGAATACAGATGAATTTGAGGAATTAAGAGATTGTATGGATAAATTACAATTGAATGATGCCTCTTTAACTTTTGAATTAGAAACTTCTCAAGCATTAGGTTTTGGATTCCGTTGTGGATTCCTTGGACTTTTACACATGGAGATTGTGCAAGAACGTTTAGAACGTGAGTTCAACCAAACAGTCATTACAACTGTTCCTAACGTAAGTTTCATTGCCTATACTACAAGAGATGAAAAAATTATTGTGAATAATCCAACTGAGATGCCAGATCCAGTAAAGATCAAGCGTATCGAAGAACCATTTATTAGAGCACAGATTATTACGACACCTGACTATATTGGTAATATTATTACATTATGTTTAGGCAAAAGAGGGATGCTGATCAATCAGAGTTACCTTACACCAACTAGGGTAGAATTGATTTTTGAAATGCCATTAACAGAGATTGTATTTGATTTCTACGATAAATTAAAGAGTCAAACAAGAGGTTATGCTTCTTTTGATTATACTCAGATTGGATTTAGAGATGCAGATATTGTGAAGATGGATATCTTATTGAACAACGAAAAAGTGGATGCTTTAAGTGCTTTAATACACAGAGGAAAATCTGCTGAGTTTGGCCGTAAACTTTGTGAGAAATTAAAAGATTTATTGACTAAGCAACAATTCCAAATTGCTATACAAGCAGCTATTGGTGCAAAAGTAGTGGCTAGAGAAAATATCTCTGCCATGCGTAAGGATGTAACTGCAAAATGTTATGGTGGTGATATCAGTCGTAAACGTAAATTATTAGAGAAGCAGAAAGAAGGTAAAAAGAGAATGCGTCAAATTGGAAACGTTGAAATTCCACAAGAAGCTTTCCTAGCGGTTTTAAAATTAGATTAAACACTTAATTGTGGAACATAACATGTTTCTGAAACGATTAAATGTATAAGATTTTAAATTACAAAGGAATTAAATTGCCTCTGCAAACTGTAATAGATGATCATAGCGGTCATCTATTTTAGTATCAGGGAATGGAGCTTCAGGATGTGTTGTAGCCAAGTACACTGTATGCATACCTACATTGCGTCCAAATTCCATATCAGACATTCTATTGCCTACCATAATAGACTTTGTAAAATCAATTGAAGGAAATTTTTCCTTGGCTTGAAAAGCCATACCAGGTTGAGGTTTTCTATTGATAGATAAATTATCTAAATCTGGGCAATAATAGATGGCATCTATTCTGCCACCTAATTCTAAAATATGATTTGTCATATTATGATGGATCAAATCTAGATCAGTGACTGTCATCAAACCTTTACCAATGCCTTTTTGATTGGTCGTAATAATGATTCTATCGAATTTCTGAGCAAGTAGGGGAAGCGCTGCTAAGCTTTCTGTGTAAAATTTGAATTCAGACCAATGACGTATATAGTCCTCTTTTTTTTCGTGATTAATCACGCCGTCACGATCTAAAAACAAAGTCCAGTCTTTTGTGATATGTAAATTACCTAGCATTTATTTGCCGAATATATTTTCTTCTACTAATTCACAAATGATATGCCCAACTAATATATGTGACTCTTGTATTCTTGGTGTCGTTGTAGAAGGAATATTGATTAAAAAGTCACTCAATGATTTCATTTGACCACCACCAGCACCTGTGAATCCAACTGTTACCACTCCAATAGATTTAGCCATTTCGAATGCTTTGACAATATTCCCTGAATTCCCAGAAGTGCTAATACCTACTAAGACATCACCAGGTTTCGCTAATCCTTCTAATAGTCTTGCATAAATCACATCATAACTATAGTCATTGGCAACAGCAGTGAGGTAGGAACTATTACAATGTAAAGCATCAGAAGGCAAAGCTTTTCTGTCCTTATAAAAACGACCAGAAAACTCAGCTGCTAAATGTTGAGCATCTGCTGCACTTCCTCCATTGCCTGCAAAATAAACGGCGTTTCCATTTTTAAATGCATTTGTAATGGCATCAACCACTTTTTCGATCTCTGTAACCAAAACTTGGTCATTCAGTAAAGCTTGCTTTACTTGGATAGAACCTTCTATAATCGATTTTATTTGTTGTAATGACATGGCGAATGATTTACTTGGCAAGTGGTATTTATAATTGTTGGTACAAAGTTAAAAAAGATTGTCTCATTTGTTCCCAACTATATTTTTTCTTCTCTGTGATCAAATGGGGCATAAAGTGCGCAGTGCCTCTGTCATATAATTGAAGGATTCCTTTTGCAATGTCACTAGGATTAGGCTCCACAACCAAACCAACTTTATCATGTGGAACAGTGTCTGCCAAACCACCAACATTGGTCACCAACATAGGCTTTAAAAAATGATAAGCCATTGGTGTGACGCCACTTTGTGTTGCATTGCGATAAGGTTGAATAATAAAATCTGCAGCTGAAACATATAATTTGACGTCTCTTTCTCCTATATATTCGTTGTACACTGAGATTGTGTCAGACAATCCAAGTGCTTTAATTTGCTCTAAATAAGGGGTAGGTGATTCGTAGAATTCACCAGCAATGACTAGTTTAATGCCAGCAGCTTGAATAGCTGGATTGGACATTGCTTCAATTAATAAGTCTAATCCTTTATAGGCTCTTACAAATCCAAAAAATAGGATGACTTTATCCGTGTCTTGTAAATGCAATAATTTCCTTGCTTCTGTTGTCGGCATTGCTTCTCCAAAATGATCATAGATAGGATGGGGAGCAATGCAGGAAGGTTTATGTGTGAAAAGGCGCACATCATCTTGTACTTTTTTGCTCATGGTTAAAAAGCCATCCACAGATCGCACAAAATACTTTGTCAATAAATTATCTCCAATTCTTTTCTCATGAGGTATCATATTGTCCACAATAGCAATCACCTTGGTATGTTTGTTGCTTTTTGCAATGCTTAAAATAGTCCCTAAACAAGGAGCTAAAAAAGGAATCCAATAACGTACGATGATTAAATCTGGGCGTTCTTTTTTTATTTTCAAACCCACCTTAATCCAATTAAAAGGATTGATGGAATTCATTGCAACTTCAATAGAAAGACCTTTTGGTGCAGGATCTGATGAATATTGTGTTATACCAGGAAATAAGAAGTCTGGATATTGTAATGAGAATGTATAAATTTTAGTTTGGATCGAAGCTTGCATGAAATCATGCGCTAGTTTTTCATCAAAAGCAGCTAGGTTGCCTCTCAATGGCCAAGCTGGCCCCATAATGATCAATCGATCTACCATCCTTGTTTCTCCTCAATTAAATAGGTGTTTCTATCAGCCGCATTACGATTCATGATTTCAGCTATAAAACCTGCTAAAAATAATTGTGTACCTATGATCATGGAAGTTAGGGCAATATAAAAAGCAGGTTTGTTGGTAATACTTGTATCAGGATCTATAAACTTACCTATTACGATGTAAAAAAAAGAGACAAATCCCACTAAGAAGAATAGGGTACCAATTAATCCAAAAAATTGCATTGGCTTTTTACCAAATTTGGATAAAAACTGAATGGTTAATAAATCTAAAAAACCATTTACAAATCTTTCCCATCCAAATTTTGTATGACCATATTTTCTTGCTTGGTGTTGTACCACTTTTTCACCAATTCTTTTGAATCCTGCCCATTTTGCTAGGATTGGAATATAACGGTGCATCTCACCAAATACCTCAATACTCTTAACCACATTTAATTGATAGGCTTTAATCCCACAATTAAAATCGTGTAAATGAATGCCTGAGCTTTTACTTGCAACAGCGTTGTATAATTTAGAAGGAATATTCTTTGTAAAAGTATTATCAAAACGTTTTTTCTTCCATCCACTCACTAAATGATAACCTTGATTTATAATCATGTTATAGAATTCAGGAATTTCATCTGGACTATCTTGTAAATCGGCATCCATTGTCATGACCATATCCCCCTGGGAAGCTTTGAAACCCTCATTTAATGCTGCAGACTTACCGTAATTACGTTGAAATTTAATACCCTTTAATGGTGGATATTGATTGCGTAAATTTGTAATCACATCCCAACTACCATCATCACTACCATCGTCAATCATAATCACTTCGTAAGCATATGAATTGGCCTCCATCACACGGTGAATCCATGCCATTAATTCTGGCAAAGACTCAGCTTCATTGTATAAAGGTATAACGACAGATATCTGCATGTTCAATTTATTGAGCTGTATCTTGTTTGAATGGGTCTACTGGATTTTTCTTTGCAACAGCAGCACCAATTAAAGAACCAATTGCACCTATAAATCCAGTACCAAAAATAGCACCTGCAACCGCAAAAGGAAGGAATAATTTCTTAGTCATTGTCATTGCTTGGTCTATCATCTCGTCCGTCATCTTTGGATTCTTTAACATCTCTGTTCTAGACAATTCAATGATTTTATCTACCATGTCTGGGAATAAAACATACAATGCTAGTAGAGTATACAAAACAGTAATAACGATAATTACTGCTGTTGTTTTAAAACCATGCGCAAAAATATTACCAAAGGTTACTTTGTTTTCATTTTGATTTGCAAATAAAACATTACCATAGATAATACCACCAATCAAAATGGCATAACTCAACCAGCTTAACCATTGTGTAGTGTATAAGTTAAAAATATAAATAATGATGCTAAATAAAATAGAGATACCGCCTAAAATAGCGCCTTTAACAATATGAGAAGTGATTTGTTTTTCCATGTTTTATTTTATTAAAAAATATGATTGTTATTATTTATTATTAAGATGAAATTGTCCTTTTGAATAAGTACCAATGACAGTTCCTTTTAGTGTTTTATCCAAGAAAGGATTGTTCACAGACTTGCTTTTAGATCCTGATTTAGTTGGTGTTATGGAACTTGTACGATTGAATAAAGTAAGATCCACTTTTTGACCTTCTTGAATAGAACTTGAACTAAGCTTAAAAATTTGTCTTGCATGATTGGATAACAAATTGGCTATAGCTTCGTCTTTTAAATTCGGGAATAAATGGTTGATCGTTGAATAGGTGGTTTCAATACATGCTATGCCTGCTTTCGCGTATTCAAACTCAATGGTTTTCCCATCCCAATCCTGAGGTTGGTGATGGGAACTAATACAATCTACCACACCGCGTTCCACAGCATCTTGTAAAGCTGACTGATCTGCTTTTGTTCTTAAAGGTGGATACACTTTCAACAAGGTATCATAAGTGCTTAAATCTGTTTCGTTGAAATATAAATGGTATGGCGTAACACTACATGTGAGTGCTAAACCTGCTTTTTTACCAGCTTCAATTAATGCAATTCCTTTTGCTGTACTTACACCAGTAATATGTAGTTTAGAATTGGTATATTTTAATAATTCAATATCTCTTGCAATCATCAACTCTTCCGCAATCGCAGGGATGCCTGGTAATCCAATTTGTGTAGATGTAATCCCCTCATTCATTAATCCTATAGCACCCATGCTCTTATCAATTGGCATTTGAATGACTACACCATCAAAAGTTTTTACATATTGTAATGCTTTCAGAAATAGCAAGTTGGATTGAACAGGGTATAAGCCATCACTCGAAGCAACCGCACCAGCTTGATGCATATCTATCATCTCCGCTAAATCTTTTCCTTCTATTTTTTTAGACAATGCACCTATTGGTAAAATTTCAATTGGTAGATGTTGCTGTTGTTGAACGATATAATTCACCTGAGTTTTATTATCAATCACAGGCTGTGTATTTGGAACTACAAAAACTGTGGTAAATCCTCCTGATTGTGCAGCAGCCGCACCAGTCATTAAAGTTTCTCTATGCTCATAACCTGGGTCACAAAAATGCGTAAATGGATCTACCCAACCTAAACTTACAATTGTGCCTGGAATGTCTACAATTTGATCTGCTTTTCCATCATAATGGTCTTGAATGGAAACTAATACTGCGTCTTGAAGAAGAATATCTTTTAATTGGCCGTTGAATGGCGAATGCTGATCAGCAATTTTGACTTGCCTGAGAAGAATTGTCATTGAGTCAGTGAATTTGATGCAATATACTTCGTTTTTGCTAATTGAGGGGATATTTAGGCCTCAATTAGGATGATTCTTGATGAAATAGCCTATCCCAAATGTTTGGTTTTATTGAGTTAACTTCGTCCTTATGACTTTTGACCAATTAAATATCAATTCTCCATTAGCAAGGGCCTTAGAAGATTTAGGATATACCCATCCTACAACCATTCAACACCGTGTTTACCCGGTAGTGATGTCTGGAAGGGATGTTTGTGGTATTGCCCAAACCGGAACAGGTAAAACTTTTGCTTATTTGTTACCCTGTCTTAGACAATGGAAATTCGATAAAAACAAAGATCCTCAAATATTAATCATTGTTCCAACCAGAGAATTGGTGGTACAGGTGGTAGAGGCTGTTAAGAAATTAACCCCTTACATGAGCGTGATCACGGTAGGAGTCTTTGGAGGGGTGAATATCAATACACAACAAATAGAAGTAGAAAAAGGGGTAGATGTTTTAGTGGCAACGCCAGGTAGATTATTTGACTTAATCATGAATGGTGCACTTAAAACAAAATATATTAAAAAGGTCGTCATTGATGAAATGGATGAAATGTTGAACCTTGGATTTAGAAAACAGATCACCAATATTTTAGAACTCGTTCCTGCAAAAAGACAGAATTTATTATTTTCTGCAACGATTACGGATGATGTAGAAAAGTTGATGAATGATTATTTTAACGAACCAGTTAGGGTAGAAGCGGCACCAACAGGTACGCCTCTAGAAAATATCATTCA